>JBEKOZ010000131.1:0-9439 GCA_049521275.1 Bryobacteraceae bacterium
CAGGGGGTCCGCCCTACCTTAGTGGGACCACGCCATGCCGTCGGGATTCTTGCCTGCGTCAAAGTGCCCGGTGACTTCTAGCGACTTCAGGTCGATGACGACCACGTAGCTGTCGGGGGTGCAGGCCACGAAGGCTCGGGAGCCGTCGGGCTGCATTTCGATGCCGGCTGCGCCGTGGCCGATCGGAATTTTCTTCACGAGCTTACGGGTTGCGACGTCGTAGATCGTTAAATCCGGGCCGCTTAACGTTGAGATCAGGGCCAGCTTTCCATTGGGGGTGAACTTCAGACGGTTGGCGCCCTTCACGTTAGCATCGAGCGTCTGCGTCACCTTCTTCGTGCCCAGATCGACGATGGAGATGGTGCCGTCCTGAGCGTTAGCGGCCCACAGCTCTCTAGCACTCACATCAAATCCTTCGGCGCCTCGGCCGACCGGGACGACGGTTTCATCCCAATCGCCATTGGGGCCGCGTCCGCCGGCGGTTTTGTCGATAAAGGTCATCGTGGCCGAGCTGACATTGGAGGTCACTATGCGCTTCAGATCGTTGAAAACGTAGAGCATATGGGTGCGGTTTTGCCCGGTGCCGAGGACCAGGTCGACCTTGTTCGTCGCCGGGTCGAGGCTGCCGATCACCTTCGCGGCTTCGGCCGTGAACCACAATTTTCCGCCTACGAACGTGAGGCCATGAGGGCCACGCAGGGCTCCGAGATCGATGGCAGTCAGCGTCTTTTGGGCGAGCAGATCGACTAGGGTGATGGTGTTGTAGGCTCCTCCGCCGTAGTTGGAGATGTAGGCGAATTTGCCGTCGGTGGAGGCGATCACTTCATGCGGATCGGGACCGGAAGGCATGCGGGCGATCACCTTGAGCGTCGTGGAATCGACGATCGAGAGCGTGAGATCGCCCTTCGAAAGAACAAGGAGGGAGTCGGCGTGGAGCAGGCCGACTCCAAGGAGCAGCGTCGAGATGCTTTTCATCAAGCTGTTATTCGTCCACTCGCGACCAGGACTTATCGGGGGCGAAAGTCTTTACCGGCGCCGCGAGGTTCGATTGCGGACGCCCGAGATCTTTCTCATAGACAACCCCATCCTGATTCACCAGGAAAGTGTGAATTCCGGTGACGCCGTATTCAGCAGGCCAGGCGACCAATGCAAATCCGCCCATCATGTGTTTGCCCTGCACCAGATAGTTGTGCCCTTCGCTCGAAGTCAGAATGCGGAAGTAGTAGCCGTGATAGGGCATTGCCTTCATTTTGCCCGGGCGAACCTCGGCTTCGGCGAACTCCTTCGGAACGCGCTTCGACTCCGGGGAATACAAACCGTCTTCCTGGCCGGGCGCACTCATCAGGAACTCGGCGTATTCCAGGATGCCGTCTTTATCGCGATCGACCTGGGCGTACTCCTGCTGCGCGGCGACGAAGCCGGCGCACAGATCGATGGTGTCGATCTCATTGGCGCCGATGCGGCGCGCACGGACTTCGAGGTCGCCTTGCGCCGGCTCGAAGCTCCACTTGCCGTCGTGCTCAACAATGGGGACCGGGAAAGGCCAATTTTCCTGTCCAATATCGAGAATCACGCGATGGTGATTCATCGGGTCCTCCTCGATCGAGTATTTGGAGCGAGCCACGCGGGCGAACTCGGCGCGCTCCTCGGCATCCTGCTTGGGATCGCCGGAGGTGAGGATGGCCTTGCTGTTGGCGCCGAATATGGCCTTCAGCTCGTCCAGGTTGTTACTCTCGGCCGCGGCGATGACTGCCTTCGCGGCCGCATCCGCAGAGTCGAACGTTTTCAACTGTGCGGAAAGGGTCAAAACTGCGAAAAACGGTAAAAGTGTTTTCATGACGTTATCTCCGACCTCCGCCGCCATGGAAGCCACCACCACCGCCCCCGCCATGGAACGCCGGCGCGGTTCGAGCGGAACCCATGCTGGAGAATCCGTGATCGCTCTGCTGGCGGGCTCTGCTGCCATTTTGGGACCCGCCGAAGGCGCTGTGGTTATTGGTTCCGTGAGATTCCGCACGCGACAGATTGGATCTGACGGCCTCAGAACTGGGCCGCGCCATGGCGCCTCGGGCACCCGCCGCGCCGCCGAAACGTCCCGCGACCGAGTGCGGATAAGGTACTCCGCCGCGATGGGCCGGATCGTGCGCCCACGCCGAGCGTCCGTACTCGCCGCCGTGAAATTCAGCGAAACCGTAGCGGTGGAAGAAGGGGCCGTTCACAAAGAGCCCACCGCCGCCCCAGCCGAAACCCCAGCCCCAGCCACCCCAGCCGCAGCATCCGGGAAAGTAAAATCCAAGGTTAATTCCCAGGCCCCAGCCCCAGCCGATGCCGATTCCGGGATAAAAAAGCCCCGGCCACGGATAAAGGCCGGGCGCACCCCAAAAATATGCGGGGTTGTAAGTCGGGACGTAGACGACTTGGGGGTCGACCGGCTGAATTTCGATCGCCTGATCCTTAACCACCACCTTTTCCTGCGGGGTATCGGTCAGCTTGCCGGCATCCTTGGCGCGAGTCCGCAGGCGCTGCACCGCGCTCATGACGTCGGCTTGCTGCGCCAGGAACGCATTCCCGAGGTCGGTGGTCCAGCGGATATCGGAGTTGAGACGCTTCACCACATCCGGGAAAGCAACCAGCGCCTGAATGCTGGGGTCCCAACTCTGCTTTTTAGCGGCATCGACCAGCGCCGCTCCTTTGAGCGTGGCGTTCTGATCGAGAAACTGCTGCGCTTCGACCAGTTCCAACGGGTAGGTGCAGGCGACCAGAACCTGACTCAACAACGAATCGGGATAGAGAGCGATGGGAGCCACCATGCTCTCCAGTTGTTCGGGAGCAAGGGTTTCGGCGGCCGGAGCCGCCGGGGCGGGTTGATCCTGGGCTAGCACCGGAAGAGCAGCCAACGCGAATAGCACACAAAGTGCCGCCGCTCCACGAAGAGATGCGTTCATATAGATTCTTTCTGTCCTCACACCTGTAAAGATACGCTCAACAGACTGTGGGTTTCAAGGATTTATTCGGACTTGATCCGGCTTCTGGAGGCGGCAAGGGCGGAGGCGGATTTTACTGCCGATCCGGTGGCGTCGCGGGTCTGTTCGAGCGTCATGGTCAGTGACGAACGAGCGACACGGCGCACGATGGGGTCGACCAGCCAGTGGAGCGTCGCCGGGATGGTGCGGCTGAGGGCCAGAGCTTCGGTTTCGAGGTAGACGCCGCCGTCGCGTTCCTCATAGCGGGAAACGGTCGACAGGCGCCAGATATAGCCGCTTGCTTCGCCATCCGGCACAGGAAGCCCCAGGCGGCTCAGTTCCTGAACCCGGCTGGTCCGGGCAACACTAAACCATTTGTCGCGATCGACTTCGGCGTAGCGTGAATCGTATTCGCTATGAAGCGAGCGCTTCATGAACATGGCCTTATCGACGACGACCACCGAGAAGCGATCCTCTCCGGCCCTCCGGCTGAGCGTCTTTCCTTCAATGACGGACGGCTTGTAGAACTCGGAGTAGCGATCGTAATCGCGAACCACGGCGATGACGTCGTCGATGCGCGCGCCGGGGATGAACGCGGCGCCAATCCAGTGATGAATCAGACCGGAGGCCACTGCTTCAGGCGCGTGGATCACAGGCGCGACGAGCACCTCGCCCGCCCGTAGACGGCGCAGACGGTCGGGCGATTCCTCAGCCCATAGAAAAGTACCCTTGGTCCGGTCGAGCATGCGGGCGTCCTGCTGGTGCAGATATTGGTCCCAGGCGTCGAGCGTCTCCTGCTTGAGATCGGCCGCTCCTGATGCTTTGGCAGGGAACAAAAGCGTGACCGCCACGACCAGCGCGGCGAGCGCGGCGCGGAACGAAGCGGCGGTAAACAGCGGCTCGAACGTAGGTCCCACGGCGTTACCGGCTGGGGCGTAAGGCTGACCGGTGATCGATTCGACCAGAATTCTG
This sequence comes from Bryobacteraceae bacterium, assembly GCA_049521275.1. Lineage (GTDB taxonomy): Bacteria > Acidobacteriota > Terriglobia > Bryobacterales > Bryobacteraceae > Palsa-187. The sequence continues at coordinate 3,936 of JBEKOZ010000131.1, forward strand.
GAGGGCGCGGAGTTCGCAACGAAATGCGCTCCGGCGCGCCACCAGCGTTCGAGGAGCAGGCGGGCCTTTTCGTCGATGCCGGTGAGAAAAGTCACATCCACGGCGACGGTTTTCCCATCGAGCGTCGAGGACGCGGTGCGCCAGGCCTGATCGAGTTTTTGGGCATCAGCACCAGCGAGGTTCCCCGCCAGCTCAAACCGGAAGGTCCGCGGTCCGTCGTGCATGTAATAAATGAATCCAGACATAACAGTCCTTGACAGTCCTCTAGCTGGGAGACAACACGGGGACGGGAGCGAGGCTGGGATAGAAATCGCGGCCGCCGTCGCCAGAAAGATTACGGGTGAGTTGAACGACTCCGATGCGCTGCGCTTTGGCGGTGAGCGCCTCCTCCGCGTTCAGCAGAATCGCCGCGGCAGGGATGCTCAGCCCTTCAAAAGTGGTCAACAACATAGCGCAGCGCGGAAATGCATCGATGGCGATGACCGCATTTTCAAACTCTTCTTTGGCGATGTCTTTCGTGATGCCGGGGCGCTGACTGAATTTCACGCCGCCGGGGGCTTCGGCCATGCGGGCGACCCGCGCCTGGGAGCGGCGCAGATCGGTTTCAATGGCGCCCAGCGCGGCGACGATGATCAGCTTGCGCGCCCATTGGTTCATAAATCCGTCAAACGCCAGATTGGTCTCTTCCTCGAGATCGAGCGCCCGGGTGAACGCCTGCACGCTGCGATCCTCGTTTCCGGTGAGCAGGTAGGCCAGCCAATACAATTCGGAAGAACTTGTTTCGAAGGTTTTCATCAATTCGCTCATTGTCTTTCCGCTTCGTCCTTTCTACATGTCATCCACGACAGACAGCGCCGCAGATGGGGGGTGGTTTTCCGCTGCAAGTCGTCCAGAAGATGCTTGGTATCCACGCCGCGGGCGATGAACCGCACGCCCGCCTGCTCCATCGTGCGCAGCACCCTGGCTCCGGATTCGTCAATAAACGTTACGCCGGTGAGGTCGACGACAGATTGGTGCGCCTGCCGGGCGTCCCAACTGGAGCTGAGTTCCGCCACAAATGGTCCCGCCAGTTGGCCTTCGAGGACCCAGGTCCGCGTATTTTCGGTATCGGTAGTGGTGATTCGCAGCATCGACGCTTCCTGATAGGCAGTCCGGCTGCCAAACCAGTTGTAATGCGTAAGTGATGGGAAAATTTGACATTAGTACTGTCGAGCGCGGAGCTACGAGTGCCGAATGCCGAACTTGTGTGCGGGCCGGTTGGCAGGTTGCCGGGATTCCGGCAGTGCTTGGGTCCACATGCTGACGCATGGCGGTTCAGGGGCGCGAAAGCAGTGTCGAAAAAGGTAGGTTGGGTTGGACCTTAACCCTGCGGGCGTCGAGATGAGTCTCGACGCGGCACGCAAAAGTGCGTGCGCCACGTCGGACGCGGAGACTATTTGGAGGTGCGGGAGACGCGGATGCCTAGCTTTTGCATGCGGAACTGCAAGGTGGATCGCTTCAGGCCCAGGCGCGCGGCGGCGCCCTCGGGACCGGAAACAATGCCGTTCGATTGATCCAGCGCGCGCAGAATCTGCACGCGTTCTGTCTCATCGAGCACAGTCTGGATGTTTCCACTCTCGACTGTGCGGGACTTCAGGTCGGCCAGGGACACTTTGAGGGAAGGGCCGGGCGAGAGGATGACGGCGCGTTCGATCACATTTTGCAGTTCGCGAATATTGCCCGGCCAATCGTAGTGGACCAGGGCCGTCATGGTCTCAGAAGGGATGGAATCGATACGCTTGTTCATGCGGCGTGAGAACTGCTGTGTGAAATGGCGCACCAGCAGAGGAATATCATCGGTGCGTTCCCGTAGAGGGGGCACGCGGATGGGGAAAACGTTCAAGCGGTAGAACAGATCCTGGCGGAACTTCCGTTCGTCGACCATCGCGGACAGGTCGCGATTGGTGGCGGCGATCAGGCGGGCATCGCTCGTGATGGTGCGCGTGCCGCCGAGGCGCTCAAACTCACGCTCCTGTAACACGCGCAGAAGTTTGGGTTGGAGCTCCAAGGGAATCTCGCCGATCTCGTCCAAGAACACGGTGCCGTGATGGGCCAGCTCAAACCGGCCGATGCGCTGCGAAATCGCGCCGGTAAACGCGCCTCGTTCGTGACCGAACAATTCGCTTTCGAGCAGACCGGCGGGGATCGCCGCGCAGTTCAATTTCACGAAGGCGTTCTGGCCGCGCGAGCTGAGGTTATGCAGCGCACGCGCCACCAGTTCCTTACCTGTTCCGGTGTCGCCATAAATAAGGACCGTCGAATCGGTGGGCGCGACGGTTTCGATCTGGCTCAACACGCTGCGCAGGGCCGTGCTTTGGCCGATGATTTCCTCAAATTTCAGCTCGCTGCGAATCTCGTCTTCGAGATACACTTTTTCCTGCGCGAGGCGATCCTTCGATTCGGCGATCTGCCCGTAGGCAAGCGCGTTTTCAATCGCCAAAGCCACCTGATGCGCAACCTGGCCGAGGAACTCCACATCGTCGGCGGAGAAGGGCAGGTCTTCGAGACGGCCGAGACTCAGGACGCCCAGCATGCGATTCCGGCCGGCGAGCGGAAGATGGCAGAGGGCGTGAATTCCCGCCGCTTGCGGCTCAACATCCTGGCCCAGATCGGGGGCGCGGAGGTTGAGCGGCTGGCCGGTGTGAAACACCTGGGCCATACTGGGCGAACCTTCGGCCGAGAGAGGAGGGATGTCGTCGAGGGAAACTTTGCTATGCGGGAAGTCGCGCGCGTAAATGCGAAAGCTCTTTTCGCCGGGCTCCGGCAGAATTACGGCCACGCCGTCCACTTGCATCACGCGACGGATGCTGGAAGAAATTTCCTTCAGCAACTCGCGCAGCTCCAGATTCGCCATCACGCGGTTCGAGAGATCGAGCAGGAGCTTCAAGCGCTCCCCGGCGCGCTCCGAGGCTTCGAAGTTGAGCGCATCGTCGGTGGCGAGGGCGATCTGATCGGCCACGAGGGAAAAGAACAGGACGTCTTCGCCGGAATAGGCGTCGGGGATTTCGCTGGCGATGGCGAGACTCCCGAGGCGGCGGTGCGCGGTGGTCAAGGGGACGGCGCAGGCCGAGCGAATGCCGAAGGATTGGAACATCGCCATCATGGCCGGAAAGCGGTTCTCGCGGTGGGTATCGTGGATCACCAGGGGCTGCTGATTGTGATAAACCCACCAGGCGATCGTGTCCTCCGGATCGAGGTGCGCGGGAGTGGGCTGCGAGGGGAGGTCCGCGCAGTGGTTCCAATGGACTTTTTTCGATTCGTCGAATTGGACGATCCCGTCGAACGGGAGGACTCCGCGCAGCTCCCGGGTGAGCAGTTCGAAGAGCTCCCGGGGATTGCGATGGCCTCGAATCGCCTGGGCGATGCGGATCAGTGCGCGGTAGCGGGCGCTGATCGAGGTCGAGCCTACCACGCCAAGCTGTTCGGCGACCAGCTCCATAGATGCCGATTAGATGCGGCGCGGCGATCTTTGGATGCGGTGAATATTTTCAATTCTCGAACGCGTACAGATTCCGCAGGGTGCGCACGTAAATCGAGTTGCCCGCGATTGCCGGAGTCGCCACCACATCCTCGCCCAGTTCATTTCGGGCGAGAATTTTCAGCTGGTCTCCCTCGGCGGCGATCACCGTCACGACGCCTTCTGACGACGCGAGATAAACGCGTCCATCGGCGGCGACCGGAGAGGCGAAGTACGCGCCCGGCGCACCGGTTCTGGCGCGATAAATCACTTTGCCGGTCGCGGCGTCGAGGCAGGTCGCCACGCCGCCGTTTCGCACCAGGAACAAGCGGCCTTTATAGAGCAGCGGCGATGGCACCTCCGGGATAGAGGTATTTTCGCGCCAGATTACCGCCGGCTTTTCTCCGTTGGCACGAATCGCGAGCAGGCCATGGTCGGTCGCCATGGCGCTTACGCGGTTCCGAAACGTCTCCCACTCCGATTCCTGGATCAGGCCGTCTTTATTGCGATCGACGCTGTCGAAGAAGACGTAATTCTGCGAATGGGGGATGGTTTCCAAGCCAGGCCGCGAGGTGAACAGGAGCTTATCGGGAAATTCGGCTTCACTGATCACGCCATCGCCGTTCTTGTCGTAGAGTTTGAGCAATGCCCTGAAGTCCGGCAGAGGCGGCCTCTGATCGTCCTCGCCGAGGTTGTTCCAGGTGCTGACGTAAAGGACGTCGTCGGAGGCGACCGGGGTGCTGGCGCCCGAAGTATTTTCGGGCATCGTCCACAGGCGCGAGCCGTTCGAGGCCTGATAGCACTCAATCACGCCCGCGCGGTGGAGGATCAGTCGATCGTGCCACGCGATGGGAGTCGAGTAGCTCTCTACGCGTCCCGTTTGTGGATAAGGCTTTTTCCAAGCCTCTTTGCCGGTATTGCGATCGAGCGCCAGCAGATATCCGCCCTGCATCGCATCGTGATTGAGGATCAGCAGGTCGCCCACGAGAATCGGCGAGGCTCCGCTGCCATGGTGAGTTTTCGGCATGGGGAGGGGCGCTGTCCATTGCGGCTTGCCTTCGTGGTCGAAGGCTATGACTCCGTAGGAGGAAAAATAGGCGTAGACGCGCGCCTGATCGACTGCGGGCGTAGCGGTGGCGGGATTGGAGACTACGTGGGTCTCTTCGATTTTCGATGTCTCCGCGACGCGCCTCCACAAGATCGCGCCGGTTTTGCTGGAGAGACAGAGCAACTCTAGTTTTTTGGGTTCGGGGTCGAATGAGGTGAGGAAAATCCGGTCGCCCCACACGGCGGGCGAAGAGTGTCCCAGGGGCAACGGGCTCTTCCACTTTGCCGGTCCAAACTTCACGGGAGGAGTCGCGTCAGAAGTGGCGACGCCGGTGGCATTGGGTCCGCGAAACTGCGGCCAGTTCCCCGCCAGGCAAAGAAGGAGAAAAAGCGTTGGCATGTCGGATTGTACCGCAGCGGGTCCGCATGCTGACGCCTTTGAGCGGAGGTAGAGCGGAGCCACGAGTGGCACCGCGGCACGCGAAAGGCGCGTGCGCCACAAAGATTAAATGATTAGTTATCTGTCGGCGTCCGGTTCAGATGGTCGATTACCATTACCGGTAGCGGGCGCTTCTCATTCTCCAGTCTTAGGCCGAGCTGGCGCTCGATCGCGGCAAATACCGTCAGGCCGACTGGATACTCCGCGTCTTGATCAGAGACGTCGCCCTGCGGCGTCCAGGTGAGGATGAAGCTATACGTGCCGGTGAGGCCGGTAGCATCCACGATCGGGCGCCCAAGGCGAAGTTTTTCCGCGAACTGCGCCATGGTCACGTTCTTGCAGGCATACGTTCTTTTATCGTTAATGTTGCTGACCGTACAGCCCGCGCGCTCCGTGCCGGCGGTTGGCTCCATTTTCGATCCTTTCTTTCCCACCGTCAGCGCGTACACCGGGAGGGGCTGATCTTCATAGTGGAAGACCAGCTTGAAACGGTCGGCTAGCAGCGACCTCATCATTTTCTCG
>JBEKOZ010000132.1:0-9388 GCA_049521275.1 Bryobacteraceae bacterium
GGTATTGATCCAGGGTACGGTCGGCGTCGGTTCTCACCGGACCGGCCTCTAATGGCTGGGGCACGGCTGCTCCGCCGGCGGCTTCGGGTGGTGGAGGCGCCAGCAAATGGACCCCCTGATTGGTGAGCGGCGCATCGGGAACGGGAACGTGGACTCCCTCGACGACGATCAACACTTCCTCCAGACCGTTCTTGAAGCCGCTGAGCGAAATATAAATCTCCTTCTCGGCCTTCCCCTGGCGGACCGTAGTCACTTCTCCCACGGGCAATCCCTTCGGAAAAATGCGATCGTCGCCGGAGGTGTAAAACCATTCGCCCTGGTCGATCTTCTGTTCGTTTTGCACATGTTCGATTTTGCCGGCGCCTTCGTAGCCTTGTCCCCTGAAGATTCCGTGGACGCGGTTGTTCTGCGAAATCACGCCGGCGGCGAAATTAGCGTCCGTCACCAGCAGAACCTGGGCTACGGTCGAAAATACCCGCGTCACCTTGCCGGCGATTCCGTCGGGAGTGATCACGGCCATGCCGGGAGCGATCCCGCTGCTGCTGCCCCGATCGATGAAAACCTCCTTGGTGGCCACATCGTTTCCGTTGGCGATGATATGCGCGGCGACGGTCTTCGACGGCGAATGCTCTTGAAAGATGGCCAGGGAGCGGGCGCGGTCCGCTGTAGACAGCTCGCTGCGGAGATATTGATTCTCCATCTTGACGCGGTCCAGTTCGGCCTTCATGCGCTTGTTTTCGTCGCGCACGTCGAGCAGTACGAAGTAATCGCTGAAAAAGTGAGAAGCCCCGCTCCGGCCGGTCTCGATCACCCGGGCCATCGGCGTCACCGCGCCCACGGCCCAGACGCGAATCAGACGTACGTCGCCGTGGGTTCTCACCTGATAGGCAAGCAGCACCAGCTGCGCGAGGATCGCCGCCACAAGCACCGAAAGGTTGCGGTAACGACTAAGAAAAAACTCCATAAGAACACATTTTTTCTATTCGATAGCAATTCTCCGCAGCAACTTGAACTCGGTCAGCATTTTCCCGGTTCCCAATACCACCGACGCCAGAGGATCTTCGGCGATCGACACCGGCAGACCGGTCTCCTGCCGGATGCGTTTGTCCAGATTCTTGATCAGCGCGCCTCCTCCGGTCAGCACGATCCCACGATCGCTGATGTCCGCCGACAACTCCGGCGGGGTGCGTTCGAGCGCGACGCGAATGGCATTCATGATGGTCGACACGCACTCCGACAACGCTTCCCGAATTTCGCTGTCGTCCACGGTGATGGTCCGCGGCACGCCTTCAATCAGGTTGCGTCCCTTGATTTCCATGCTGAGTGGTTTATCGAGTACGAATGCCGAACCGATGGCGATCTTCACCTTCTCCGCGGTCGTTTCACCGATCAGCAGATTGTATTTACGCTTCATGTACTGCATGATCGCGTCGTCCATCTCATTGCCGGCAACGCGCACGGAGCGCGAATAAACGATGCCGGAGAGCGAAATCACCGCGACGTCGGTCGTGCCGCCGCCGATATCCACCACCATGTTGCCCGATGGCTCCGTAATCGGCAAGCCCGCGCCGATGGCCGCCACCATGGCCTGTTCCACCAGATAAACTTCGCTCGCTTTGGCGTGATATGCCGAATCGATGACCGCGCGCTTTTCCACCTGGGTGATCTCACTGGGCACGCCGATGATGATGCGCGGATGCACCAGCATCTTGCGGCCATGCGCCTTCTGAATGAAGTAATTCAGCATGCGCTCGGTGACTTTGAAATCGGCGATGACGCCGTCCTTCATCGGCCGGATCGCCACGATGTTGCCCGGCGTGCGCCCCAGCATCTCTTTCGCTTCGCGCCCCACCGCCTCCACTTCACCGGTTGTCTTATTGATGGCGACGATCGATGGCTCGTTCACCACAACGCCCTTACCTTTGGCGAAAACCAGGGTGTTCGCTGTGCCGAGATCGATGGCGAGATCGGAGGAAAAAAGACTGAACAACGACCGCAGATTCATATGAATTGTTCTACTTGGGTAACGACAGAGGGGGGTCGTATTCGCCCAATCTGAACAGTAGCACAGCCGCAACGCGGCGGCAAGATTTTGTTTTATTTTCAGTAGACTACACTAATCTTGTGGTCCGTCCTTCAGTCACGAGGCGCGCCCTTCTGGCGCTCCCGTTTGCCGCTGCCTGCACCAGCCGACGCCCGGGGTTCCGGGGCTATGCGTTCATCGCCAACGAGGAAGGGCATGCCGTCGCCGCGGTGGATCTGGAGGCCCTGGCGGTGGCGCGCCACATTCCCCTCGACAGTGCGCCTGTGGACGTTGTGGCGGTGGACGTACTCGGGTTGCGCGGCCACCCCTTTGTCTATGCGCTGACCCCCGGAAACGGCGCCATCCAGGAAATCCGCGCTGACCGGCTAAGCCTGGCCCGCAAGCTGGCGGTGGGCTCGCAGGCGATTTCGATGCGCCTGTCCCATGATGAACATACGATGTACGTGCTGACCAAAGAGCCCAAGGCCCTGGTAGCAGTCGCTCTCGATCGATTCGCGATGGAGTGGAAATTGCCGCTTTCCGAGGATCCGCACGATCTCGCGATCTCGGCTGACGGCAAAACAGCCGCCGTCAGCGGCGGACAGTCCGTGCGCCTCATCGATCTGGCGGCCCGACGGATCGGTCCGCCATTGGGTCCGCCCGCCGACATCGGAGCCGTGCGCTTCCTCTCCGACAGCAGTGCGCTGATCGCGGCCAACCGCGGCGAGCGGCTGCTCTCGATCTACGACGTCGCTTCTTCCAAACTGATCACTCACCTGCCGATCGCAGTTCGGCCCGACAATCTCTGTTTCAGCTACGACGGCGGACAACTCTTCATCACCGGCGAAGGCGTGGATGGCGTGGTCATCGTCTACCCATATCACACGCCGGAGGTCGACAAGACGGTGCTCGCGGGACACGCGCCCGGGGCGATGGCGGCGTCTGAGTCGTTTCTGTTTGTCGCGAGTCCGCAGTCGGGCGACGTGAGCATCCTCAATATCGGGACTCAGAAGGTAATTGCCGTTCAAAATGTCGGGAGCGATCCCGGGTACGTCGCGGTGACGCCGGACGATCAATACGCGCTGGTGCTGAATCGCAAATCGGGCGATGTCGCCGTGCTCCGCGTGGACCTGATCGCCCCGAATCGTTATAAAGAGCGGGCCGCGAAGCTGCTTACCGTAATCCCGGTGGGATCGAGACCGGTGAGCGCGGCGGTGCGGGGCGTTTAGCCGGGTTCTACTTCGCCGCAGTCCGCGCGCTCTTCCCCGCGCGCAATTGAGCGTCTTCCAGGCGTTCCGTCTCCTGCCAGGTGAAAACCATGCGATGAATCACGGTCAGATTGCCGAGCACCGCGATGATCCACAGCACTGGAGCCATGCGGTCGAACAGCGCTCCGATAATCACCAGCACCACGCGCTCCGGCCGTTCCATGAATCCGACTTTGCACATCGGAATCGAGTTTTCGGCGCGCGCCCGGACGTAGCTCACCATCACACAGGCGATCATCGCGACCGCGGTCAGCACCACGTAGGAAAATCTTCCAATCGACCCGTACCAGACCAGCAGCCCGATCAATAGCCCCAGATCCGAATAGCGATCCAGCACGGAATCAAAAAATCCTCCGAAGCGCGTCACGCGATTGGTCTCGCGCGCGACCCGTCCGTCCACCATGTCGAACAAACCCGCGCCGATGATCACCGCGCCTGCCCATCGGAATTGACCCACCGCGAGCAGCCAAGCCGCTCCCACATTAATGAGCAGTCCCAGAAACGTCAGCACGTTGGGATGGATCTTCGAGAGCGCGAGGCCGCGCACAATCAGCAGGATGACCTTATTACAGGCCAATCCGATCGCTCGTGTGAAGGTCAGTTTCTCTGCCAAACTCTATTCCTTCGCCAACCTACTCCGTACCCAAAACCTTCGGCGCCAGATCGTGAATCGTCTTCAATTCCACGACCTCCATCTCGCGCACTCCACCCGGAATCTGGATACGAACCGTGTCGCCCACCTGCTTGCCGAGCAGACTGCGTCCGATCGGCGAACTGGTCGAGATGAGGCCCTTCGCCACATCCACTTCCTCGCTGGTGACCAGCGTGTACTTTACTTTTATATCCTTGTCGATATCCAGTACGATGACCTCTGAGCAGAGACCCGCTTTATCGCGCGGGAGCTTGGTGATATCAATCATCGAAATTTCGCGCAGCCGGCCGTTCAACTGGTTGAGCCGGGCGTTCACAATGCCTTGGCGTTCCTTGGCCGCGTGATACTCCGCGTTTTCCTTCAAGTCGCCGTGCGCGCGCGCCTTCAGGATCTCCCGAGGAAGCTCCACCCGGAACTCGATTTCGAGGGCCGCGATTTCTTCCTTGAGTTTCTTGATCAGTTCTTCCATCGCTACACTTGCGATTATAGCGCGGCTTATTTCTTAAAGAGTTTCTGCCTCATATCCGGCCAAAACTCCCTCAGAATGTTGAAGCCCGCATCGCTTCCCACATCCAGGACCCACTTGTCGAGCGCCGCGTGGACGTTCCTGCCGGAGTCCGGGTAGTAAGCTGTCGAAATCCCCGCAGCCACTCCATTACCGATAATTTCTGAGAAATTGAACTGCGTCGCTCCGGAATCAGCCCGCGTTACCAGGACCCTGGTCGCCGAGTATCCCAGCCGTTTCCAGAACCCATGGGTAGGTCCCATGCGGAAAAGGCGCGGGTCCTGATTGAACATGACCGGGAACAGCCCTTCCGTCATATAATTCCCGATAGCCCCGTCCGCGAACGCCCCGCCATACCGTTTGGCATATCCCTTTGCCCCTTGGCCGAATTCGGGATACTGATTAGTCGCCTGGGAAATGCCCGCGTAAATCCCCGTGATCACAAACGAGAACGGATCGAAAACGTCTTCCGTGGCCAGCCAGAATTTCGTCTTCGCGCTAATCGGCTGAATCACACCGTTGGAATTCCGCACCGTGTCGTAATCGGGAACAATGCCCAGGATGTGCGTGTCTCCCCTGGTTTGCTCCGGTGGCTTTGTTGTTTCCGTTTCATCGGTTTGCGCCCGGGCAAACCCTGCGCACACGGTCAGGAACAGAACGAACCCAGACCCTCGGATCATATGAGACACGAACACCAATGTTGATAAGACGACTCGCCTTCAGAATCGCGTACAGACTATTTTGACAGTTCCCGTCGCATGTTGTCGAGCGATTCCTGCATCGATGTATTCCCCGGCCAATCGCCCGCTCCCACGTTCGGCGCGTGCTGCGAAACTTCCGCGAACAAGGGGACCAGTTCCGGATCCCGCCAGCCCCGGCGCGCCTCCTCGACCATGATCTCGATGGCGTGCTTATGGGAAAACGCCGGCTTATAGGGTCGCGCGGTGGTGAGGGCGTCGTAAATGTCGGCGACTTGCAGAATCCGCGCCAGCAGCGGGATCGCCTCGCCAGCCAGTCCGTCGGGGTAGCCCGATCCATCCCATCGTTCGTGGTGGCTGCGGATAATCGGCAACACTGGGGCCAGGGTTTTCATCGGCTTGCAGATCTCCTCGCCGCGAATCGTATGGAGCCGCATGGTTTGCCACTCTTCGTCCGTCAGCAGGCCCCGCTTGAACAGAATCCCGTCCGGAATTCCGATTTTGCCGATGTCGTGCAGATAACTCCCGCGGTATAGCGCTAACTGTTCCTGACGCGGCAACCCCAGCGCCTGCCCCAGCGCCAGGCTATACGTCGTGAGCCGCTCGCAATGCATCCCCGTGTATTTATCGCGACGCTCCACTGCTTGCGCCAGCGCGAACAGGATCGTTTCGGCTTCTTCGAGCGAATCGGTCAGCGCCTTGTTGCGCAGCATGGCGCGAATGCGCGTCCTCGCCACCGCCGGTTGCAGAGGCTTGATCAGGAATTCGTCCGCGCCGGACTCGAGGCTCGCCACTTCATTCTCGGTTCCCTGCACGCTGGTGGTCATCAGGATAGGAATCAGCTGCGTCCGCCGCTCGCTCTTCAGCAGATGGCAGAATTCCGGACCGCTCATCTCCGGCATCACCAGGTCGACCACCACGAGATCGACCTTTTCGCGTTCCAGAATCTCGATCGCCGCCGACGGTCGCGCGGCCTCCAGAATCCGGTACGCCGCCGTTTTCAACATGGCTTTCAGCAGCCGCCGGTTCAGCTCTATGTCGTCGACGATCAGGATCGTAGGAGCCTGCGCTGCATCCTCGAGCACGCTCACCCAGTTGGGGAGATGCATTTCCGGGCGCGGCACAATGGGGTCCTTCGCGGCGCCTTTATTGACCAGTAGCGACAATCGGGATTCCTATTCAGATATCTATCGGCCCTGTCTTAGCAAAGGTTTAGCCAAAAGACGGGAAATGGTACTAAGATAAGGAGCGTTATGCCGCAACTGAGCCCTGAAGATCGCGCCTTCCTGACCAGGCACCTGAGCGAAACCCGGGACCTGGTCCTCGGTGAAATCGCCAACCTGCGTCCCGATCAATGGACCTTCCGGCCGGATGAGGAAACCTGGTCGATCGGCGAATGCGCCGACCATATTATGACCATCGAGCAGCGGGTATTTTCGATGGTCTCGAAACACATGCAGAGCGCTCCCCCCAATCCGGAGCGCGCGGCCGAGGTCCAGAAGAAGACCCCGTGGATTCTGGAGGCAGTCCCGTCGCGACACGAGCGGGTCAAGGTTCCGCCAGGGATTGAAAACCACGCTCACTTCACGAGCGCGCAGGAATTCGCCCAGGCGTTCGACGAACGTCGCGCCATATTGCAAAAATATGTCGCCGAGACCGCGGACCCCATGCACGACCGCGTCGCCCCGCACATGATCTTCAAGGATCTGGACGGCTGCCAGTGGCTGCTGATGATCTCGCTCCACAGCCTGCGCCACGCCGCCCAAATGGCGGAAGTGAAGTCGCACCCGGCGTTCCCAAAATAGACTTTCCGGGCGGCGGATTCGTCTTACCGCCATGAGAATCCATCTGGCGGCGATTTTCCTAGCCGGTAGTCTATTTGGCCAAGAGTTCGAAGTGGCCACCGTAAAGTCGTCCAATCCTCGCGACGGCGTCGACATGCAAGTCTCGCCCGGTGGACGCCTCACGATCACAGGTTTCTATCTCAGTCAGTTGATTGAAAAAGCCTACGGCGTCGAAAATTATCAAATCTCCGGTGGCCCGGTCTGGGCGAGCCAGGACCGATTCAGCATCGTCGCCACGCCACGGGAGTCGTCGCCGCTCAGCAAGTTTTCTCCCGCCAAACGACGCGACCCACCGCCGCCGGAAGAGCTCCTGATGCTCCAGGCTCTTCTGGCGAACCGCTTTCATTTGAAGCTGCACCACGAGACGAAGGAAGGCGCCGTTTATGTGCTGAAGGTGGGCGCCAAGGGGCCAAGACTTCAGCCGCCAAAGAATCCGGAGAACCCGCCGCGTGTGGGGGTTGGGTTCGACAGCGACGGAGACGGCTCACGGGTTCATTATCTTTACGGCCTGAATGCGACAGCCTCGGCGCTTGTCAAACAACTGGCACGCGCGCTACATCGCCCGGTCGCGGATGAAACCGGGCTCGCCGCCAATTTCGATTTCAAGGTGAGCTACGATCAGGACGAGATTGGCGCCTCTCTCATCACCGCGATTCAACAACTCGGACTAAAGCTCGAATCCAGGAAAGGCCCAATAGAAATCCTCGTTATCGACCACGCCGAAAAACCTTCAGCGAATTGATAGGCACGCGGACGAGTATCCTGGCTTATGCTGAAAAAGGCATTATGCCGCTGGCGTTCGAATGGAATCCACACAAAGCAGAACTCAATCTGAAAAAGCACGCCCTCAGCTTCGCCGAAGCAGCTTCGGTATTCAGCGATCCCCTGGCGAGCATTTTTGCGGACGAGGCACACTCTGCCACCGAACGACGCGAGATTATCATCGGCCACTGCTCCGCCAAGAGACTTGTCTTGGTTTGCTTCACCGAGGTAGCGAAGGACAGGATTCGGATCATCAGCGCCCGCCGCGTCACCAGGAGAGAACAGCGCGACTATGAAAAACACCTCACATCCTAAAGCCAAGACCAAGCCTGCCGACGGCGGCCTTCAGCGCGAATATCGCTTCGACTACGCAAAAGCCAAACCGAACCGATTTGCCGAAGCGACTCAGCCCGGAGCCGTCGCCGTGCTCCTCGACCCGGACGTTGCACAGGTTTTCAAGAGCGGCCATTCGGTGAACGCTGTACTCCGGGCCTTGCTGACCACCATGCCGGCCGCCAAAGCGCGCCGTAAATCCTGAGCGCAGCCGCCTGCGTCGTGGAACAATATTCAAATGCTCCGATACTCCGCTCCCCTCCTCTGCGCAGCCTTTCTCAGCGCCCAGACCACTCCGCCCGAGCCCGACCGCAAGCTCGCGCGATCCATATATGAGGAATTCATCGACATCCAGTCCGGATTCTCCACCGGCTCCACCACCCCCGTCGCCGAGGCCGCGGCCCGGTGGCTGAAGGCGGCCGGCTTCCCCGACTCCGACATCTTCATCGGCGGAGCCATCCCGAAAAAGGCGAACCTCGTCGTCCGGTATCACGCCAGTAGCACAGGCACCGGCGCCCGCAAGCCGATCCTCCTTCTCGCCCACACCGATGTCGTGGAGGCCAAGCGCGAGGATTGGTCCATGGACCCCTTCCAGTTCATCGAACGCGACGGCTTTTTCTACGGACGCGGCACTGCCGACGATAAAGCGCAAGCTGCCGTCTGGATTGCCAACCTGATCCGCTACAAACGCGAGGGCTTCAAACCCGACCGCGACCTCATCGTCGCCCTCACCGCCGATGAAGAAGGCGGCGGACCCTATAACGGGGTCGACTGGCTGATCAAGAACCACCGCGACCTCATCGACGCCGAATTCGCCCTCAACGAAGGCGGATGGGGCGAAGAAACGGGCGGCAAGAAAATCTCTAACGACATTCAGGTCAGCGAAAAATACGTCCTCACGTTCCGCTTCGAAGTCCGCAATAAGGGCGGCCACAGTTCCCTGCCCGTCGCCGACAACGCGATCTATCACCTGGCCGCCGCGCTGGACCGCCTCTCGAAATTCGGTTTCCCGCTCAAGACCAATGAAGTCACCGCCGCCTATTTCAAGCAGATGGCGACCATCAACAAGGAGCCTCTGAAGACCGACCTGGAGAAAGTCGCCCAGGGTTCAGAGGACGCCATGCGGCGCATCGCGCAGGCCTCGGTTGCCTGGAATGCCACCCTGCGCACCACCTGCGTCGCCACGCAGCTGGAGGGAGGCCACGCCATCAACGCGCTTCCGCAGCTCGCCGCCGCCACCGTAAATTGCCGCGTCCTGCCGGAGGATTCGATTGACTATGTCAAGAGCACTCTCGAAAAGGTC
>JBEKOZ010000133.1:0-9372 GCA_049521275.1 Bryobacteraceae bacterium
AAAAAGTGGACGTCCTGGCCGTCGATTCGGCGCACGGCCATAGTTCGCGTGTGATGGCGGCCATCCGGACCATCCGGAAAGCGTTTCCCGCAGTCGACCTGATCGCCGGCAACGTGGCCACGTTTGACGGCGCACGCGATTTAATCGCCCTGGGCGTGGACGGGATTAAGGTCGGCATCGGGCCGGGCTCGATCTGCACCACGCGCGTCGTCAGCGGAGCCGGCGTTCCTCAGATCATGGCCATCTCCGAGTGCGCCAGGGCGGCCAAAGGCACGGGCGTCCCGGTGATCGCCGACGGCGGCATCAAGTATTCGGGCGACGTGACCAAAGCCATCGCCGCGGGCGCCGACTCGGTCATGATCGGCAGCCTGCTGGCGGGCACCGAAGAGAGTCCCGGCGAAACCATTTTGTATCAGGGCCGCACTTTCAAAAGCTATCGCGGCATGGGCTCGATGGGCGCCATGACGCTGGGCTCGAGCGACCGTTACTCCCAGGAATCGAACGGCAAGCTGGTGCCCGAAGGAATCGAGGGCCGCGTGCCTTATAAAGGAATGCTCGCCGACCTGGTCTACCAGCTGGTGGGCGGATTGCGAGCCGGCATGGGCTACTGCGGTTGCTCGACCATCCAGGATCTGCGCGAGCGCGGCCGGTTCGTGCGCGTCACCTCCGCCGGCCTGAAGGAAGGTCACGTGCACGACGTAATCATCACCAAGGAAGCCCCCAACTACCGTCTGGAGTAAATTTTCGCTCTGCTTTCGAGCCAGAACCGCCATGGGTAAGCATGCGGACAATACTCTTGGGGCCGAGCTTCAGCCCGCAGCATCGCTTTAGCGGGCTTTTTTTCCGAGCCGTGACCGCAGGGAGCGGTCCGACTTTTTCCGCTCCTCTAGAAGGTAGGCCCGCCCCGGTCCGGCCTCAAATCTTAAGATGTTCACCCAGCTGGTCGATCGTCATTTTCCAGCCCTCATCCATCCCCGCCAGATAAGGCGCCCCTTCCGCGGTCGTCAGCGCGACCCGCGAACGCAACGTGAGTTTCGTCCCCGCCCCATACTCTTCGAAAATCACCGTGTTCAGATTTTCAAACAGCGGCTTGCCCTCTGTATCCAGCGCGGCGCTGGTGAACACCAGCCGCTCCGGCTCGACGACCTCCAGAAAAACGCCCGTCATCGGATAAACGACGCCGTCGGGCGCGCGCATGTCAATGCGGATCGCCCCGCTCGGGCGCGGATCCACTTCGCACACCGGATTGGTGAAACCCTTCGGCCCCCACCAGTGCCTGAGCTGCTCCGGATCGATCCATGCTTTGAAAACCACCTCGCGCGGCGCGTCGAAAATCCGGGTGATGACCACTTCTTTATCGAGCTTTTCCGCGGCCAGATGCTCCGCGAGCCGCGCCAGCGTCTGGTTGCCGCCTTCAACCGCGTGGTCCTTCTCGACGGCATGATCGCGCGCCTCGGCCGACGGGAATAGCATCCGCATGGTGATCTCGGTCTTGCCGGCCCGCTCCGCGAAAGTCACCGTCACTTCACAATCCACGGGCTCCGAGCCGTGCTTGTACACCAGGCGCTCCGGTTCCGCGACCTCTATAAAAATAACCCGGTTGACGTACCTGGTCCCATCCGGACCCCGCATGACGAACCGCCAGGTTCCGCCCGGCCGCACGTCCATCTCGGAAATCGTGGTCGAAAAGCCGATCGGTCCCCACCAGCGCGCGACGTGCCTCGGATCGGTCCAAAGTTTGAAAACGGTCTCTCGCGGCGCGTCGAACACACGCGTAACGACGATGCTGGACTCGGCCGATGTGGCAGGGGTCATTGGGGTTTCCTCTCTTTCTTCCGTTGCTTCTTCTCTTTGCTCTTCAACTCGCGTAAATATTCGTCCAGCCGATCGAGGCTCTGCTCCCAGAACCGGCGATAATGCTCGATCCAGTGCGCGGCGTCCTTCAGCGGACCCGCCTCCAGCCGGCACGGCCTCCATTGCGCTTCGCGTCCACGCGCGATCAGGCCCGCGTTTTCCAGCACCTTCAGGTGTTTCGAAATGGCTGGCATACTCATCTCGAAAGGCTCCGCCAATTCCGTGACCGAAGCTTCCCCCGAAGAGAGGCGAGCCAGGATCGCGCGCCGCGTGGGATCGGCGAGGGCGGCAAAAGTGGCCGACAAGTAATCGTGCGTCATAAACCAACTAGTTAATTAACCGAATGGTTAAATATAGCTCGCATCAGGCGGCCTGTCAACTGTTTTTTCGATGCTACAATGAGGTGTCGCGGAGAGGTGGCAGAGTGGTCGATTGCGGCGGTCTCGAAAACCGTTGAACCTTCACGGGTTCCGGGAGTTCGAATCTCCCCCTCTCCGCCATTCTTGCGCTTAAAGGACGTTAAAATAGCATTTTAGTGCCCCGTGCGAGCCTTATTTACCCTCATTTTGACCGTTAGCGGCTTCTGGGCGATCGAATACGCCATCTTTCATACCGGCGCCTATCTCACCATTCTGCGTCACGATTCCTCCACCGGGTCGGTCGAGACCTATATCCGCAACGAGCTGAAACGGACCCGCAGCAACCCCCGGCAGGTGCTCACCATCGGCGATTCGCGCATGGGCTTTCTTCCCCGCTATGCCAATGAAATGCAAAATGAAACCGGCTACGAGTACGCGTCGATCGCCCTCGGCGGGGCGACCCCGCGCGACTGGTATTACATGTTGCGTGGGGCCGACCCCTCCGCCAATCGCTACTCCGCGGTGGTGCTCCCGCTCGAGGATTATGAGGATTCGGAGGTCCTCGAAGATTTTTCGACTCGCGCCACTGACCTTTACTACCTCATTGCGCAACTGAAATACTCCGATATTCCCGAATTTGCCCGTTCCTTTCCCGACCCCGCGCTTCAGTGGGCGGCGGTGCGCGGCATCCTATTGAAAGGATTGATTTACAAGCGTGATTTTCAGGATTTCCTGCTCCATCCGCAGGAGCGCATCGATCTGGCGAACCTGGCGCGCAAGGACTCCTACCTCTGGTATTACGATTACGTCGGCCCGAATCAGAGCATGGAAGGCGTGGTGGTCGATTTTGAGAACCGCACCGTCACCGTGCCGCCCGGCTTTACCGACGCGCAAAAAGCCGCCTATAAATATCGCTTTCTGGAGCCGCGGCCTCCGGAGAGAGGCGTGCATAGCGCGTATCTCCATCAGTGGATCGGCAAGATTTATGAGCACTATCGGGGATCGAAAACGCGTCTGGTCTTTCTGCACTTGCCGCGTGGTCCTTTCATCCGTCCCGATCAGCCGGCGCTCAATCCGCACAGCATCGTACGCGAACTCGCGGGGCGGCCGGGCGTGATTCTGATGCCCGAACATCTCTTCGATTCGATCGAGCGCCCGCAACTTTTCATCGATCAAATGCACCTGAACGGGCCTGGCAGCGCGGAGTTTTCGCGCATCCTGGCGAAACAGGTCAGCCACACGCTCGATGCTCTTTAACACCACGCAGTTTTTTGTCTTCTTCACTGTAGTGCTGGCGCTGTTTTATGCCGCTCCACGGTCATGGCCCAGAGTGCCCAGGGTAATTCTGCTGGTCGCTAGCTATTACTTCTACCTCAGTTGGAACTACAAATTCGTGGTGCTCCTGCTGGGCCTCACGGTGGTGGATTTCGGCGCCGCAATCGCCATTGAGCAAGCCCAGGCCGGCCGCAAAAAGCTGTTCCTGTTGATCAGCCTGATCGCCAATCTGGGGATGCTCGGCGTCTTCAAGTACTACAATTTCTTCGCCGACAACCTGGCGCAGCTGCTGCGTTATCCGCCGCATGCCTGGACGTATTCGATCATTCTGCCGCTGGGCATCAGTTTTCACACCTTCCAGAGCATCTCCTATGTGGTCGACGTGTACCGCGGCGAACAGGCCGCGATTCGCAACCCGATCGACTACGCCCTGTTCATTTCCTTCTTTCCCCAACTCGTGGCCGGCCCGATCGTGCGCGCCCGCGAATTCTTCGGCGACCTTTACGCGTGGAAGCATCCGAACCAGGAAGAAGTGTTGCGCGGCGTTCTGCTGATCGTCCTCGGCCTGGCGAAAAAGATGGCCTTCGCCGACCAGTTCGCGCAGATCGCCGATTCCTATTTTCAAAATCTCCACCTGCATCCCGGAGGCTTCGCGGCGTGGAGCGGTGTCTTCGCCTTCGCCATGCAGATTTTTTTCGATTTCTCCGGCTACACCGACATCGCCATCGGCTTGGCTCTGTTGCTCGGCTTTCATTTCCCGGTTAATTTCCGCCGACCCTACCTGGCTTTCAGCATGACCGACTTCTGGCACCGCTGGCACATGTCGCTGTCCCGCTGGCTGCGCGATTATCTTTACATTCCGCTGGGCGGCAACCGGCACGGGCGCCTGATGACGTATCGCAACCTGATGCTCACCATGCTGCTGGGCGGTTTGTGGCATGGCGCAAGCTGGAATTTCGTGATCTGGGGCGGTTATCACGGCGGCCTGCTCAGTCTGGAACGAATGATGGGCCGGCGTGAATTTGAGAAACGGCCTCCGCTCTGGCTCTATCCCCTGCGCGCCGCGATCACCTTCGGCCTGGTGTGCGTAGGATGGGTGTTCTTCCGCGCGGCGACGTTCGCCGATAGCCGCTACGTGATCAGCCAGCTCTTTCACAGCGGCAAACAAATGGACGCACTGATTCCAAAATGGCTGATGTACATGACCGGCGCGTCGCTGCTGATCGCCGTGATCGAGGAAAGGTTCGCATGGACCGAACGACTGTCGCGAGGCCCGGCCTGGGCCTACGCCGCATTCGTGATCGCCCTGCTACTGACCATAGAGCTGATCGGCGTGACCGAGAAGGCACTCCCGTTCGTCTATTTTCAGTTCTAGTGTCCTCACGCTTACTTCTTCCGAGCCGTGACCGCAGGGAGCGGTCCGCTGAACCGCCATGCATAAGCATGCGGACGAATAACCCCGATACGCCACTCATAAGCCGCCATTCCTGAGCAGTTTATCGATTCCAGCCACGCTCTGCGCCGACACTCCCGGATTACTCTCTCGACAGAAAGGGGAATCATATGGGAGAACCTATTATTGTTTGGCCGCCCGTTAACTAAGCGCGGGCCTTGACTTGTGGCTCGGTTTCCGATATAACGGAAACCGAGCTATGAAAGACGATCCCGCCAGGTTTCTTCCGCTCTCGCCCGCGGCCCTGCACATTCTGCTCGCTCTGGCCGGCGAGGATATGCACGGCTACGGCATTATGCAGGAGGTTCGGCGTCAATCGGAGGGTGCGTATAAGCTGGGACCCGGAACGCTCTACGACAACCTGCAACGGTTGATGGACCAGGGGATGGTGCAGGAAGTGGGAAGCGGCGATCCGCGCCGGCGCACCTATCGCCTGAGTTCGCCGGGGCGGAAACTTCTCTCCGCGGAAATCTCGCGCCTGGAAGGCGTGGTTCGAGAAGCCCGATTGTACCTGCGGAGATCGTCATGACGCGCCGGTTTTACATCCTGCTGCTTCGTCTGCATCCCGCAGCGTTCAAGCAGCGGTTCGGGGACGAAATGCTCGACATCTTCGACCAGTCGCCTCAAAAGCTTCCGCTGCTGGCCGACGGTATGTTGTCCCTGTTCCGGCAACGGGCCTTGCGGCGGCAGGAGCCCGCGCTATCGACCACCGGCTCGCTTCTGTTCTACCAGGGCGAGCCGGAAATTCCGCGGCTAAGCGCGTTCATGCCCGGAGTGCTGATCGCGCTCGTCGCGTTCAATGCAATTTGCTTCGTGATGAGCCATCCATGGCGCCGGATGAATCTGATTGTCGGCTCGCATCATCCCAGCCCATCGCATTTGCTTCCCGCTCGGACGGACGCGCAACCCGTGGAGGATTTGCCGGCCGAAGTCAAGATGCCGCCGTATCCATATCATCCTCAAATTTCGCCCTATTTCCGCATGATCCTGGTGCTCGCCGCGCTCGACGTGGATCAGGACAACATCATCTCCGCGGCGGAGATCGAGAATGCGCCCGCGGCGCTGTGGAAGCTCGACACCAATCACGACGGGAAGCTGACGGCGGAGGAGTGCGGGCTGAAGCCTCCTGAGAATCTCGATCCGATGATGCTGGGGCGGATGCGCCTGGCGTTCATGAGGGTTCATCCGGTGCTGGCGGCGCTGGATACGAATCAAGACGGGGAGATTTCGGCGAGCGAAATCAGGAATGCCGCGGCGGCGCTGCGGACGCTCGATAGGAATGGCGACGGGAAACTGGTGGAGGGAGAACTTCGTCCGGAAGGCGCGGCGCTGGATGCGTCCAACATCATGCTGGCGCTGGATGCGAACGGGGACGGCAGAATTTCCCGCGACGAGAGGAAGGGTCCGATCGCGGCCCGATTCCGGAACTTGCTCGATCGAGCCGACCGCACTTCGAAAGGGTATGTCACGGAAGAGGAATTGTTGGAGGAGATCCGCCGCCAATGAAGATCGCGACTCCGTTGATCTGTAGTCTAATCGCCGCGCGGGCATTGCTCGAAGCGCAGGCTCCTCCACTGGACGCGGCGGAGCGTCGGCGCGTGATCGAGGGCGCGATCGCGAACCTGAAAAGGTACTACGATCGTCCGGACGTGGGGCTGAAAGTGGCGGTGGCGCTGGCGGCGCACGAAAGCAGCGGCGATTACGACGCGGAAAAGGACGGCCAGGCGTTTGCCGATCTGTTAACCGGGCATATGAGGGATGTGAGCCACGATGGGCAGTTGGTGATGCGCTACAGCGCCGTGCCTACCGCGGATGTTCCACCGCGCCCGCCCACGCCCTCGCCTGCGTCGCGCGAAGGGTATCGTAAAGCCCTGGAAGAGAACCGCTGCTATTTCGAAAAAGTCGAGATGTTGGCCCATAATATTGGTTATTTCAAGCTCAACGCGTTTCCGGATCCGATCTCTTGCCGGGCGCAGGCGGAGGCGGCGATGGCTTCCTTGAACGGCGCGGACGCGATCATCTTCGATTTGCGGGACAACGCCGGGGGCTATCCGAAGATGGTCGCTTTGCTCGCCAGTTATCTGTTCGACCGCCCCACTCACTTGAACGACATGTACGATCGCGCGGATGATTCGACCGAGGAGTCCTGGACGTCGCCGCCGGTCGCGGGAAACAAGCTGGCCGACAAGCCCGCCTATGTATTGACCTCCTCCACGACTTTCTCCGGCGCGGAGGAGTTCAGCTACGACCTGAAGATGTTGAAACGCGCCACCATCGTGGGAGAAGCGACGTCGGGCCGCGGCCACATTCCTTTCGGACGCAGGATCGACGAGCATTTCGCGATCCGCGTTCCCGACCGCAGATCGATCAATCCCATCTCCAAGACCGACTGGGATGGCCCGGGCGTAATACCGGATGTGAAGGCATTCGCGGCGGATGCGCTGGCGACCGCTGTGAAGCTGGCGGAGCATCAGCGGAGCAAGTAAGTCAATCCACGACGGAGGAGGATCTGGTGACGGCGATCAGGCTCGGCCGTCCAAAGTAAAAACGAAACAACCCGCGCGGTGGGTCCTCTAACGATTGTCGCGGATCAATGCACCTCAGTCGAAAGGATTCAACGTGAAAATTCTGGTAACGGGCGGTACTGGTCATGTAGGCTCGGAAGTGGTGAGAGAGCTGAAGAAGCGGGACGCGGAAGTTCGCGTTCTGGTGCGCAAAGAGGGCACGCCGTTGCCGAAGGGTGTAGAAGCTGCCGTGGGTGATTTACTCGATCCTGTCTCTGTCCGGAAGGCGCTCGAAGAAGTGGATAAGCTCTACCTGCTGAACGCCGTCAGTCCCGACGAACTGACCCAGGGACTGATCGCCTACGATCTGGCAAAGAAGTTGAAGCTGAAACATGTCGTCTACCACTCGGTTTTTCGCGTGGAGCATTTCAAGGATGTCCCGCACTTCGCCTCGAAACTCGCTATCGAAAACGCCCTGCGGGAGTTCGGCGTCCCTTTTACCGTGATTCGTCCGAACTATTTCTTCCAGAACGACGCATCGCTGAAAGACCCGCTGACGAAGGCGGGAATTTATCCGATGCCGCTCGGCCCGGTGGGAATCTCGGCGGTCGACGTGCGTGATATTGCCGAGGCAACGGCCATTGCGATGACCACCGATGGACACCTGGGCAAAACGTACAACCTCAATGGTCCGAAGGTGCTGAGCGGTCCGAAAGTGGCGTCGATCTGGAGCGGGCTGCTCGGCAGGGAGATTCGCTACGCCGGGGATGACATGGATGCGTTTGAGCAGCAGATGCGGCAGCACGCTCCCTCGTGGTCGGCGTTCGACATCCGCATGATGTTTGAGGGGTATCTCGAACGCGGCTTCGTGGCGGAAGAGGGTGACTTAGAAACCTTGACCGCGCTGCTGGGGCATGCGCCCCGATCCTACGAAGACTTCGCGCGCGAAACCAGCATCGAATGGAGCTCTTTAATCCACGACCGAACTCCAGCCGCGGCGGCTTAAGTCCCAATAAATTACTGCTCCGCCTAAGAGACCTATCGCGAGAAGACCGAGGCCGATGCCGGTCTCCTTCAGCAGTAACTTGCCGACTCCGAACAGGACTCCGTAGATCAGCGCGCACCCGCAGATCCAGTCGAGCAGGTTCGACAAGCCGTCGAGCGACGGTCGTACCTCGGGCGCCAGGCGCGCGATGGGCCGCCAACCCGAAAGAGACGGCCGCGTGCGGCGATAGAAGGAGACGAGAACGTCGTCGGGCTCGGGGTTGGTAAGGAACGTGGTCGCGAGCCACACCACCGTCGTGATGCCGACGGTGATCAACATGATATACGCGAAATCGACCGGCTTGTCGGTGTCGAAATGAAAGGCCGCCTGCAAAGTCACGGAAACGATGAACGCGCTGATCATCGCCGAGACTTCGCTCCAGGCATTGATGCGCCACCAATACCAGCGGAACAGCAGCACGCTGCCGGTGCCGGCCCCGGTGACGATCAGCAGTTTCCAGGCGCCCGCAATCGAATCCATATAGAACGTGACGCCCGCGGAGACGAAGGTCAGCAGAATGGTGGCGAGCTGCGCGACCACCACATAATGATGATCGCTCGCCTTCGGCTTCAGAAAGCGGCGATAAAAATCGTTGACGATATAGCTCGCGCCCCAGTTGAGCTGGGTCGCGATGGTCGACATATACGCGGCCGCGAAAGCCGCGACCATCAGCCCGCGCAGCGACGGCGGCAGGTACGCGATCATCACGCGGATATACCCGGTCTCGGGATCTTTCAAGCCGGGAAAAAGGATCAGCGACGTCAGCGCGACCAGGATCCACGGCCATGGACGCACGGCGTAATGCGCAATATTGAACCACAAGGTAGCCAGCAGGGAGTTCTTTTCGTCCTTGGCGCAGAACATGCGCTGCGCGATGTAGCC
>JBEKOZ010000134.1:0-9321 GCA_049521275.1 Bryobacteraceae bacterium
CCCAGCGGGACGCGGCGGGCCAGCAATACGATTACCGCGACGATACCGTCCAGCTCGATCTGAAACCGGAAACGTACCAGGCGATGCAGAAGACCGGACTGGCCTACCATCAGGTCTTTGAGCCCCACGTGAAGGCAAGCCTGCTGCGCGTGCTGGTCCGCGATGAAGCGGGCGATCTGGGCTCGGTTACCATTCCGCTTTCGGTCCCGCAGACGCAGTTGATCCGGCGCTGATGTGGCGCGAGCTTTAGCTTGCAGCATCGGCTTCAGCCGATGTCCCGCCGGATCGGACAAGACGAAGGCGCCGGCTGAAGCCGACGCGGCAGACTAAAGTCCGCGCCACCTGTATTTCAACTAGCAGCTCAGCACACCAGCCGCGTCCGCCAAATGCGGAAACATCGCGCACACCCGATCGATCTCCTCCGCCTGACCCTCCGACAATCCTTCATCCGGGTCCAGACACCAGATCCCCTGGAGCAATCCCTGCCGGCGCAATACTTCGTGAACCCCGGCGATGCACCCGCGAAACCCGTTCGCGACGTCGAAGATTGCGGCGTTCGCGGCGGTCAGTTCGCCGGCCAGCGTCAACCACTCCGGCCGCGCGGGGTCGCGATGAATCCCGTCCAGCATCGCGACCGCGCGTTTGGTCCACACCGCCCATTGCCCCAGCAGGCCTCCCACGAACCGCAGCCCGCGATAACTGGTAATCAAATCGAGCACGATGTGATCGTCGTTGCCGGTATAAAGCGCAATCTCCGCGGCGCGCCCGGACTCGATCAGCCCGTCCAGCACGTCGATCGTCTGATAGCGGTGAAAGGGCGCGACCTTGATCGCGACTACCGATTCGAGCTCGGCAAACCGCCTCCAGAAACTCCGTGGCAGCACGGATCCGCCCACCGCGGGCTGCAAGTAAAATCCGATCATCGGCAGAACGCTGCCCACGTCCCGCGCCCGCGCCAGGAGATCCTCCGGCGATTCGCCGCGCCGCGGAATCAACAGCGCCGCATGATAGCCCAGCCTCGCCGCGCACTCGGCTTCGCGCACATCGAAGGCTCCCGCAATGCGGATCAGGTCGAAGGGGCGCGCGACCTCGGCCGCCAGCCGAAGCACCGGCTCGTACAGGCCGTGTTCGCGAATCGCGAACTGCGTGGTGTGCACGCCGACAGCGATTCCTCCCGCGCTGGAGCCGATGTAATAGCCCGTGAGCCCCGCTTGCCGCACTTCATCGAGCTTCCGCTCTCTGGTCAGCGCGAGGGGATGCGCCGGAATCACCACGCCTGCGCGCAATCGCGCGCGCCAGTCAAAATCGGCCATCGCGCACCTCGAAGTGCGTCGGCTTGTTGAGCGTCGGCTTGCCGTCGCGAATCCATTCCGCAACGGTCGCGATCATTTCTTCCAGGCTCACCGACGGCGCGCCCAGCAGCCGGTGGCACAATCGCGCGTCGTTCAACAAAGCCGTCTCGCCTTCGCTGCCCTCAAACTCCGGTTCGATGCCGAAGATTTTCCCGAACCGCTCGGCGAGATCCCGCACCCGCAACATTCCCGGACCGGTGACATTCAAAATAAACGGCGGCGCGGAGGCCAGCGCGAGCGACCGCAGCACCACCGAGTTCGCATCGCCCTGCCAGATGACGTTCACCGCGCCCATCGCGAGCGAAACCGGCTGGCGGGCAAAAACTTTCTGCCCGATATCCAGCAGCACGCCGTACCCCACATCGATCGCGTAGTTCAAACGCAGCAGCGCCACTCGGGTTCCGTATCGCCCTGAAAAATATTCAAAAATCCTCTCCCGCGCCAGCACCGATTGCGCATATTCTCCGGCCGGAGCCGGCGGGGTCGATTCGTCCGCGCCGTTCTTTGTCAGCGGATAAACATTGCCGCTCGAAAGGGCGACGATGCGCGCGTCGCGGTAGCGTTCGGAATCAGCGCCGGCAGCAGCACGTTGGTCGCCCAGGTGAGGCCTTCATTGCCGGTCGATCCGAATTTCCGCCCCGCGAGAAAAATGACGTTGGTCGAGTCCGGCAGAGCGGCGACCTGCTCACGGTCGAGAAGATCGGCGGAATAATCGCTCCCGCTGCGCGCCACGCCGATGATGTTCGCATGAGGCGCGGCGCGGCGCGCCCGCTCGATCAGGCTCGGCCCCATTTTTCCGCCCGCCCCGATCACCAGCAGTTCGTCGATCCCGGCAAGCGCGGCGCGGTCGGCATCGGAGGGCGTCGTAAGAAGAGACATCTCGAAGAGTCATGGTAGGATCGGCGCTGAGAGCATGTCAAACCGCATCCGTCTGCTCGCACCATCGGACGTGCCGCAAGCGCTGGAATTGAGCCGCGCCACGCTTTGGGATCAAACCGCCGCGGACTGGAACCTGGTCATCGAAATGAATCCCGCCGGATGCTTCGCGATGGAGTCGGATGGCGTCCTGGCCGCGACCACTACGTCCATTCGCTACGGAGTGGATCTGGCGTGGATCGGTATGGTGGTCACGCATCCGGAATTTCGCGGACGCGGCTTCGCTCGCGCGCTGATGCAGCACGCCTTGGATCGTCTGGACGTCAAGACCGTCAAGCTCGACGCGACCGAAATGGGAAGGCCGCTGTATCAGAAACTAGGATTCGTCGACGAGTGCCCCATTGAGCGCTGGGTCCGTTCGCCGCGGCCGACGCCGTCCATCGCGGTCGACGAATTCACTCCGAATCCGGCGCTGGACCGGGAAGCTTTCGGCGCGGACCGCGGCGCGCTACTGGCGACTCTGGCGAAAATCGAAGCCGCATCTTTCGGAGACGCCTTCGCCATGGGACGCGGCAAGCGCTTCGGCCCGTGCGTCAGCCGGTCGAAAGAAGCAGCCCTGGCGCTAGCCGCGTGGCGCAATGCAGACCAGCCCATGGTGTGGGATCTTTTCCCCGAAAATAATCTGGCACAGAGGCTCGGCTTCGAATTCTCGCGCCGGGTGACGCGGATGGTGCGCGGCCGCGAGCTGCGCTCCAATCACTCCCTCATCTACGCCTGCGCCGGATTCGAATTCGGGTAGTCGGTCCGCATGCTGACGCATGGCGGTTCAGAGCCAACACCAACTAGTGGCTTGTCGCCTGTGCGGGCGCCACGCCCGAGCCGCTGAACCGCGATGCGTCAGCATGCGGACAAACCCGAGATCACATGCCTAAAACATTTGTCTCAATCTTCGTGTACCCATGCTCGTCGGCCCACAGGTTGAGCGCGACGGTCGCGATCTCGTCGACTTCCGGAATCGCGAAACCGTCCTTGGTGAGATCGACCGACTTCAGGTACGTGTGACAGGTGTCGCAAGCTTCGACGCGGACGTGGGGGATCTGCTCGGCGTAATAGACGGGCAGGTTGTTCTTATTTTCTTCGCCGCAATGGGCGCAAATTATGCGCCTGTAAGGCCACTCCCAGGCACATAATGAGCACATTAAGCCCCTTTTAGCGCCGTCTCCTTCGCCGCGCAGGACTCCCACCACCGGTTTTGATCCGCAGGACGGGCAGGTTGGGCCCGACGCCTCGCCCGCCTTCCGGAAGCGTTCGGCATAAGGCTGAAGCAGGATTTTTCGGAAGAATCGTCCTTCATCAGAAGACGGCTCCGCGAGCAGAAGATCCTCGGTCAAGGGAAACCGGATCTGCGGGGCCAGGGCCTCTAAACGGGGGAAATAGGCCGCCAGTTGCCGGACATCGCTATGCAAATTCCGGGCGATATCTTCTTGCAATTCAGTGATTTGGATGTACAGGTCCAGCAGGTGCGCGCTTTCCGGATGCTTCCGCTGAAGCAGCTTCGCCCTTATTCGCCGGTCTTCTGGTGAAACCATAGGCGGTGATGGGCGCGCGCCCAGTCCTTCGAAACGAACCCATGCACCATCGCGCCGACACTCCCGGGAACCATGAAAACTCCCATATAAACGTGGATGATAAAGGCTCCAATGGTGATCAACGCCGCGCCTTCATGGATGATGATCACGAGCGGCCGGATCGGCCTCGGATCATACTCGGGGAACCACATGAAGAAGCCGGAGAGTAGCAGTAGAAACGCGCCGAAGTACATAGCCCAATAAAAGATCTTTTGCCCGGCGTTGTATTTGCCCTGCGGTGGAAGCTTATCGTCCTGATTTTCCACGTAATATTTCGCTTTATCGAGCCATTCTTTGTCGGCCGCGGTCATGACGACATCCCCACGCCAGATATCGTGCATCCACATCGCGGCTCCGAAAAAGACCAGGCCGATAAAAGGATGCCAGAAGCGCGAGGTCGGTCCGCCGCCGAGCATGACGGCTAGCCAGAACAGGTACGGCGAGTAAAACGCGAGGCCTGTCGCGAGGCAGTACAAATACGCGAAACCCGTGAGCCAATGGCAGATCCGCTCATGGAATTGGTAGCGTTCGATCATTTTTCTTCCTTCGGGCCGAAGCGCAAATAATGAATCGCAACGCCCAGAATGCCGCCGACCATGGCCAGGTTGCCGATCCATTTTAGAGGCCCTTTCCAGATGCGGACCAGCAGAGGAATCGTCGGATCTTTGGGAAGGCCGCCGTAGCGTTCGGGATGATCGATATCGTGCAGCACGTACATGACGTGCGTGCCGCCGACTCCGGGCGGATCGTAAACCCCGGCGTTGGTATGTGTTGTGTGTTCACGGAGCTGCGTGGCGCGCTTCTCGCCCAGTTCCTTCATATCCTCCTTGGTGCCGAAATGCAGGCAGCCGGTAGGACAGGCTTTGATGCATGCGGGTTCGAGGCCCGCGCCGACGCGGTCCGAGCACAAGGTGCATTTATGGACCTTTTTGGTTTCGGGGTTGAACTTGGGAATATTGAAGGGACAGCCGGTCACGCAATACTGGCAGCCGATGCAGTTGTCCTGCTGGAAGTCGACGATGCCGTTGGTATACTGCACGATCGCGCCGTCGGAGGGACACGCACGCAGGCAGCCGGGGTCGGCGCAATGCATGCAGCCGTCTTTGCGCATCAGCCAGCTCAACGTGCCGTTCTCGTCGACATGCTCATTGAATCGGATCAGATTGTAATAATTCCATTCTGTATCCGGCATGGTCTGGTAGGTGTTATCGAAAACGGTTTCGCGGAACGGGTAGCCGTTCCATTCGAGGCAGGCGACTTCGCAGGCTTTGCAGCCGATGCAGGTGGTCACGTCGATGAGCTTGGCAACGGCGTAATCGCGCGAGGTGTCGAGGCCGGGGACGGGGCCGGCGTGACCGGAGATGGCTTTGATCTGGAGGGGTCCGTTGGCCATTTAGAGCGTCTCCCGCCAGGCGTCGACACTAGTGTCGACGCGGCACGCATGAGTGCGTGCGCCACGAACGCTTGGGCTGAGTGGATCGAGGCCACGCATTATGCTTTCTCCAGTTTCACCAGGAAGCCTTTGAATTCGGGGGTGTAGGCGTTGGGGTCGGTTACGGTGGGGGAAAGGGAATTGGTCAGCGAACGCGCTGTTCTTCCCGCATCTTCCTGGATGCCGCGGTAGCCGTAATGGATGGGGATGCCGATCTGGTAGACTTTTTTGCCGTCTATGGTCATGGGTTTGATGCGGTGCGTGACCATGGCTTTGGCCTGATAGCTGGCGCGGACGCTCGAGACTTTTACTTTATCGCCGCCTTTGATGCCCAGATTGGCGGCGAGTTCCATGGGAATTTCGACGAATGGCTCGGGGACCAGTTGCACGTTCATGGGGTTGTTCTTGGTCCAGTAATGATAGTGCTCGGTTAAGCGATAGGTGGTGCAGATGATGTCAAATCCGTCGCCCGGAACGGCGTATTTGTCCATCGGCGTCGAGTACCGTTTGGTCACGGGATTTTTAGAACGCTTGGGATGCAGGACGTTCTCGACGGGGCTTTCGGTGGGCTCGTAGAATTCCGGGAACGGGCCGTCGGCGAAGGAGGCGAGCGGAGCGAAGATGCGGCCGATGCCTTCGGGGTTCATGATGAAGGGGCCCATATGATCGGAGGGGGGCGAGTCTGGCTTGAAATCCGCGACGTCGTTGCCGACCCATTTCTTTTGCGCCTCGCTCCACCAGATTTGCGGACGCGCAGGGTCCCAGGGCTTGCCCGACACATCGCAGGAGGCGCGGTTGTAGAGCACGCGGCGATTCATGGGCCAGGACCATGCCCAGTTCGGATGGACTCCGAGGCCGGAGGGATCCGCGTTGTCGCGGCGCTGCGTCATCGCACCAGCTTCGGTCCAGGAGCCGGACCAGATCCAGTTGCCGCAGGAGGTCGAGCCGTCGTCTTTCAGAGCGGCGAAGCCGGGCAACTGCTGGCCGGTCGACAGGTCGCGGCCGTTCAGCTCCTTGGCGACTTCGGAGAGGGATGGGTTTTCGGGAACGGTGTAGTTCCAGATCAGATTGAGAATCGGATCGGGGAAGGCGCCGCCTTCCTTCTTATAGAGCTCGCGGACTTTCAAGAAAATGCGGACTAGAATTTCCTGATCGAGCTTGGCGTCGCCGGGCGTGGGGACGGCAGCCCATTTCCATGTCAGCCAGCGCGCCGAGTTGGTAAAGGTACCGTCCTTTTCGGCGAAGCCCGCGCCAGGCAGGCGGTAGACCTCGGTTTGAATGGTCTTGGTTTCTTCAGGCGTGATGCCGGGGGCGCGCCAGAAGTCGCTGGTTTCTTCGGGATAAATGTCGCAGACAACCAGGAATTTCGCCTTTTTAAGAGCGTCGATGTTTTTTTGCGAATTGGGTCCGATGGCGACGCCGTTCATGCCGAAGGCGAGCATGCCTTTGACTTTTTCCTTGTACATGTCGTCCCAGATGTGGGTCCAGGAATATTCGCGGTCGATTTTCGGGAGGTAGTCGAAGGCCCAGTGGTTTTCCTTCTTCGCGGCGGGGCCGTACATGGCCTTGAGGAAAGACACGGCGAATTTCGGCGTGTTCGACCAGTAGTTGAAGGAGTCCCATTCCTTGGGTTTGGACGTTGTCGGGGTGATGCGCTTCATCCAGGAATCGAAGTCTTTGTCGGCAATGGCGGGAACTTTGAGATAGCCGGGAAGGTTGTCAAAAATTCCGGCTACGTCGGTTGCGCCTTGAATGTTGGAATGGCCGCGGAGGGCGTTGACGCCTCCTCCGGCGCGGCCGACGTTGCCGAGCAGCAATTGGAGCATGGCGGCGGTGCGGATGATCTGGGTGCCAAAGCTGTGCTGGGTCCAGCCAACGGCGTAAAGAATGGTCGCGACGTTTTTCATATCGCCGTCCTTGCGGACGGAGGTGAACAGGTCGGCGGCCTTGGTGAATTGGTCCTTGGGGATGCCGGTGATGCGCTCGACGATTTCAGGCGTGTAGCGGGAAAAATGCTCCTTCAGTTGTTGATAGACGCAACGCGGATCCTGGAGGGTAAGATCATAATTAATGCTCGCGGGCATCCCGGGGAGAACGGCCGCTTGTCCCTCACTCTCCACTAAGGGGACAGGGGCCTCGCCTAAACCACTGTGTGAGTGCGCTCGAAGGCCAGTGCCTTCGTAATTCCAGCTCGACCGGTCGTAGGTGTTCGTTTTGTCGTCGAACCCGGAATACAGGCCGTCCTTCGGGAGTCTGAAAGCATCGTCCACGATGAACGCTGCATTCGTAAAATTGACCAGATATTCTTTGGCGATGCGCTGATTTTCGATGGCGTAGTTGATGACGCCGCCGAGGAACGCGATATCGGCGCCGGCGCGGATTTGCAGGAACATATCCGCGGTGGCGGCAGTGCGGGTATGACGCGGATCGACCACGATCATCTTCGCGTTGCGCTCGCGCTTGGCCTCGATCGCCCATTTGAAGCCGCAGGGATGGTTTTCAGCCGGATTGCCGCCCATGATCAACATCATGTCGGTATTCTTGATGTCGACCCAGCCATTGGTCATCGCGCCGCGTCCAAACGTGGCCCCCAAACTGGAGACCGTGGGACCGTGTCAAACCCTGGCCTGATTTTCTATAAACGTCAGCCCCAAGGCGCGCATGGTTTTGACGACCAGGTAATTGAACTCGTTGGTATCGGTGCAGCCGCCGATCCAGGCGATGTTCTCCAGGCGATTGACGGTGCGGCCCTGGGCGTCAGTAGTGATGAACGATTCGTCACGAACCTTCTTGATGTGGCGTCCGATTTCGTCGAACGCCTGATCCCAGGGAATCGGCTCCCAGTGATCGGAGCCGGGGCGGCGAACTTCAGGCCTCAGCAGGCGCCGTTCGTTGAGGATGTCGTGATAGAGCGACGAGCCCTTGGGACAGAGGGTGCCGCGATTGGTGGGACAATCGGGATCGCCTTCAACATGGACCACTTGGGTGGTTACATTCTTGGCCTTGTCGCCCAAAGTGTGAATGATCACGCCACAGCCCACCGCGCAGTACGGGCACATGGAACGGGTTTCGGTGGTCTTGGAGATCTTGAGCTCCTGCACCTGGGCGTAGGCGGCGCGCACGTCGAAGCCGAGAGCGGAGGCGACAACAGCGCCACTGGCGGAGCGTAGAAACGTCCTTCTGGTTACATTCACGTTAAGACCTCCAGCCGTCTTCGCGATGCGCTATACGCATCGTATCACTGGAGGGATTTGAGTCAAGCGTTATTAGGAGTTCGTGGTCATTCCTGCTGCGGAGACCGCGGGACGGTCCGCATGCTGACGCATGGCGGTTCGGGTCGCGCCTGAGCCGGTCTGCGCCTCAGCATGCGTGTTTACACTTTTAGCCATGTATTGAGGCCGGACGAGGGGCGTCCGCCCTACTTGGCTCGGAGAGGCTCGTCAAAGAGCGCCAGCTCTTCGGGTGTCGGCGCTTCAAAGATCTGGAACCAGCGGGACACCGCGTCTCGTTCTATCGGCGGATTCTCCCTATCCCGGCGTTGAATCCTGTCAAAGAGGACATCCACAGGGGCAGAGACATAATGCAATTCAACGGCAGCGCCCAGGGCTCGGGCGCGGAGGCGCAAGGCATCCCGCTCGGACCTGGCCCAGGTGCCCCATTCGATGATTACGGTGAGACCGAGCGCGAGGAGCTCCTGGGCAAGTTTCCATTGCAGCGCCTCGATCCGCGCGCGACGTTCTTCATCATAGAGGTCGAGCGAAAGAGAATCCATCCAGTCGTCGGGAGAAAAGCGCATTGCGCGGATTCTGCTTTCAAGGGCGCTGGCGAGAGTGGTCTTACCGGAGCCCGGCAAGCCGCAGACGATGATCAATCTCGGTCCAATCACGGGTCGATACTAAGATTATCCTGCTTAATGATGATAATGCTCTCGGCCTTGGGTGCGTTGAGAGCTCTGGTCTTGAAATAAAAACGTTTTAATGCAAAAATGTTTGTTTTAATACTGCACAGCCTGCTTGCAAAGACGCGTTTGGAT
>JBEKOZ010000135.1:0-12473 GCA_049521275.1 Bryobacteraceae bacterium
TGAACCCCCGCCGCCTGCGTCTGCGCCCGGTTCAGAATCATCGCGACCGATGGAGGCGGACTGGGAAGATCCCGTCCGTCGATGGTGTAAGCGGCTTCGTTGCGCCACACGCGGATATAGGCTTTCGTGTTGCCGCGCAGGCCGTTCAGGAATTCCAGCACCTGGCCCGGCGAATGATACTGCAATCCGATGGATGCGCCAAACTCGGTCACATTCGTCGTCGCCGCGTCGGCCGCCGTGAAGTTGATCGGACCCAGCGGCGCGCCCACCGGCACGCGATAAACGACCTTCCGCTGCGATTCGACGCCATTTTCTCCGGCCAGCGTCACAATCAGTTCGACATCCTCGCCCGGCCGCACGCTGCGCGGAGCCGCGATATCGGCGATCTGCACCTGCCTCTTGCGATCCACCACGCCTACATCAAGCGTCACGCCCTTCAGCTTGAACGCGTCGAAACCGCTCGCCATCGCGTAATTTAAAGACGTGCCCAAGCCGAGAGCCGCCACCGCCGCCACCGCCACATCGCCGCTATAAACATTGTCGACGCGCACGCTGCCGCCTTCAAAGTCCAGATGCCCGGTCACCGAAAATGTCGATCCTCCCTGCGCACGCTCCGTCGCGTCGATCGCCGAATACAGTGCCATCTGTGTCACCAGAGGCGTCATCACGCGGTCCTGAACCACCCGCATGTGATACACATGATCGCCGACGCGGATATCGACGGGGGCCATCGCTGCGCGGCGCCCCATCACGCCCGAAACGGCCGTTGCCCGATCGTCGGTGAGCGTGCCCATCCACTCCCGCGCCGCGGAAATCTTGAACGAGGCCGAAAGATTCGGCAGCAACGCCAGCACCTCGGCCCGCGCAAACGGGATGTCGCTCGGACCGGAATCCATGAAGCGGTGCCCGAACGCATAGATGTGATCGCCGTCGATGCAGGTGACCGTCCCATCGGCGCTGATGCTGTAATCGCCCGTCAGCAGCTGCGCGCTGATCATGGACCCCGGCTCGATGCTCTTCGGATCGCCCATGCGGTCCGCCGGTTTGCCTCCGCCCGAAACGCCCTGGCGCGGATCCATCCCCATTTCGCGAAGCTGCGCCCCGAAGTGCTCGAGCGTTGCGGAAGTAAATCCGGAAAACGAAACAGGCGTGGCGATTTCTTCGAGGCGCGCGTCGCGGGCGATGTACCGCTGCCGCGCCATCACGCGTGGACCCTCCGGCTCCACCCGCAGCATATCTTCAATAGGACGAATCCCGGCGATCGCATCCTTGGAGTAAGGAAAACTCAGCGCCACCGCTCCGGCCAGCCTGCCGTCGATATAAACCGGCGATCCGCTCATCCCCTGCATGACGCCGGTATGTTCGAGCGGCCCGCCCTTCAGCCGCCCCAGAATGATCGATTCCTTAGGCGCCAGATTCTCCATCACCCCGAGGATTTCCACATCAAACTCTTCGACGCGCGAGCCGAGGAAAACGGTGCGTCCGACGCCGTGCTGCCCGACGCGTATATCCTTCAGCGGAAAAATCGCGGGAGCGGCGTGGAGAGCAGCGGCGGCAACAAGACCGCCAAAAAAACGGGGGAGAAGCACGCTTTTATTGTAGTTGTTCCGGGGCGATACAATGATACTTGCGACTACAATGGGCCGCGGCCGGATTGATCGTCGGGGTGATCCTCGCCGCCGTCTTTTTCTTTGCCCTCCAAAAGGTCTTTGATGGCGAAACCAAACCACCCGTTCGCACCCTGGATGCGCCGGCCATGGTCCGCGAAATTCAGGGCCTCAGCGAACTCGTTTCCGTCAAATACACGGTGCAGAAGGTGGTCGGCCTGGAAGAGAAAAAGAATCCGGTCGGCACCGAGAAAATGTTGCTGATCGTGCAGGCCCAGGTGCTGGCGGGGGTCGACCTGGCCGCGCTACCTCCGGGCGCCATCAAGATTTCCGCGCATAACGAGATCAAACTGGCGCTCCCGCCCCCGCGCATCTTTCACATCCTGATTGACGATAACCAGACCAAAGTGTGGGATCGCCAGATCACCTGGTGGACGCCCTGGGTCTCGCCCGATCCCGATCTCGAACGTCAGGCGCGCCTCGCCGCGAACGAATCGGTCAAGCAGGCGGCGCTCGACATGGGCATTCTCGACCAGGCCAGGCGCAACGCGGAAACGGTCATCCGCAATCTACTCCAGACCCTCGGTGCGAAGTCGGTCACGCTCGGCCCAACCTGAACCGCCATGCGTCAGCATGCGGACATTCCGCCCTAAGTCGTCCCCAACCGCCGGGCAATTTCCTTCTCGAAATCGCTCTTGCTGGTGATCCCGACGTACTTTTTCACCACGATGCCGTCACCGCGGATCAACAGAGTCTCCGGCAGCGACTCCAGGCCGCCATATTTTTGGGCCAGCCGGTCGTCCCCGATGGCGACACGGTAGTTGATCTTCAGCGACTCCATCGCCGGCCGCACCGCCTTCCATCCGTCTTCATCGAGCGATATTCCAACCACCGCGAATCCCCGGTCTCCATAGGTACGCTGGAACTCCTCAAACCAGGGGATCTCCTTCTGACAAGGCTTGCACCACGTTGCCCAGAAATTCAGCAGAACCACCTTACCCGCGTAATCCGACAGCTGGAAATTCGCGCCCGTCGAATCGGTCGCGGCGAAATCCGGCGTGGCCAGGCCGAGCCAGCTATGGATGCTCCAGAACAACTGGTTGAAGTGGGCGTGAATGTCCCCGGGGCTGAGCGCGAGACTCTCGCACGCTTCCAAGCATGGCGCCAGAACGCGCTGCGCCAAAGCCCTCGGCTGGGGAAAAGTCAACAGGCAGATTCCCGCCACCACGACGACCGAAATCGCCCGCGGCCATCGTCCCATGAATCTCCGCTGCGCGCGCCGCCCTTCGAATCGCGCGAGCGCCGCCGGCACATGCGGTTGCCACTCGCCCTCGGGATTCAGCTTCTTCAGGCGATCTTCCACCCACTCGTTATTCTGTTCCATATCGTTTGATGTACTCTTTCCGGAACGCGTCTTGTGCGCGGCTCAGGAGGGTGCCGATCGAAGCGGGATTCAATTCGAGCGCGGCCGCCAGCTCTTCATAGCTCAGGCCCTGGCTCCTAAGGATCAGCAGTTCGGCCTGGCGAGGCGCAACCACAGCCAGCACCAGCCGAACATTTTCCCGCTCCTCAGCGGCCGTCCGCAGATCCTCCGGCGTAGGCACCTTTGGCCCGAACCCGAGCAGCCGTTCATACCGGCTCCTTCGCGTCCGATGCCGCAGCTCGTCCAGACCGCGTCGAACCGCCGTCCGGTAAAGCCAACCTTCCGCCTTTTCGCCCTGCCCTCCATCACTTCGCTAGGTGCGTTCACAATACACTAACGCCGACCGAGCGAAATTTGTGACAGATCTCTGCGTTCTCTGCGTCTCCGCGTGAAATTAGGCTATGACCTTAGTGACGGCCGCCTGGAACTTCAGCATCTCCGCCTGCGTGCCTACCGTGACGCGCACATGCGTGGGCCAAGCCGGCCAGACCCGCCCGATGATGACCTTGTTCTCCATCATCGCCTTGGCGAACTCCCCGCCGGGACGATTCACTTCCATCATGAAGAAATTCGTTTCGCTGGGGACGTATTTGATGTTCTTCTTCGCCAGGAATTCGAACGTGTTCTCACGAATCTGCTTGTTCAGCGCGCGCCGCTCCGCGATCAGCCCCTTCACCTTCATGCTGGCCGTGGCGCACGTCAATCCCATCACCGGCTGCATCCCCGCGCCGTACGGACGAAGTTTGGCCAGCAGATCCGGCCGCCCCATGGCGAATCCCGCGCGAATCCCCGCCATGCCGTAAATTTTCGAGAACGTGCGCAGCACCACCACGTCCGCGCCCTTCGCCACCAGGTCGCTGGCCGGCTGGGCATGGTCCGAGAAATGAATGTATGCCTCGTCGACCACCACTACCGCGTCCTTTTTCTTGTTCGCCAGCAGATACTCGATATCCTTGCGAGCCGTCACCGTCCCGGTCGGATTATTCGGATTACAGACGTAATACGCGCCCGCGTCCGGGTCCGCCTTGATCATCGCCTCCACGTCGTGGCTGAAATCCGGCCGCAGAGGAACCTTAACCAGCTTCGACCCGATAAACGCCGGAGCCCCCGCGCCATATCCCGGATCGCCCATCGTCCAGCTATGAGTCGGCGATGTGAACGCGCATTGGCAGCGATGCAGGGGATCGCTGGACCCCGCGAACGCGGCGATGTAATCCTCCGGCACGTCTTCGATCCCGGCCACCGTCTTCGAAAAATCCTGATCGTCCCCAACCGGCGAATAGCGCCACGCCAGCGGAGCGATCTTGGCCATCGCCGCCACGCCTTCCTTGCAGGGGCCCATGGGATTTTCGTTGGAGCTGATCCGCACCACGTCCGGATCGTTCATCCGCCCGCCGCCGGCCCCGCGCATCATGCGCCGCTCGGCGTCCTGCGCCATGGCGAACTCGTTGTAAAACGGCAGCGCCGTCCCAGCGGTCAATAAGCTCGCAATCCGGCCAAGCTGCCGCCGCGAGAATCCTTTTTCAAGAAGTACTTCTTGTTGTTTCACTGGAAGAGGCATTTGTTCTCCGTTCAAGAGCTGGCAGGAGGAGGCAGCGTGGCAGCCTCCCGGTTGTTAGCAATTATTGGGGTTCCCTCGACACCTTGTCAAGTCAAAAAAGCAGTGATACCCCATCTTGTAGGGCGGCCAATATTGGCTGCAGCCGCCTTTAGAGGCGGCTCTTGGTGCTAAACTCTCTACCAGGAGCGCTCCTCATGCCCCTGAACCCCCTCCTCCAGCGCGTTGCGAAGAAAATCAGGAAACTCTTCACCAGACCCCCCGAAGATCCGCATGAATACGCCCTGGTCGGCGCCCCGGTTCACCCGAAGCCTCCCACATTGAGCGCCAAAGCCACGGCAGTCCCCGACCGTTACGACCTGAACTAGAAGTGCCACGCCTCCTTCTAGTCCTGCTCGCGATCGCTCCGCTGAACGCGCAGCTTCTCGTTGACATCTACGCCGGCGGCGTAATCCGCACCGGAGTCCCGGCGAACGGCGTCCCTGTGGGAAATCCCACGGGAGTCACCTGGGATCCCTCAGGCAACATCGTTTTCACCGACTCCACCTACAACGTCATTCGCCGTGTCGCGCCCAACGGTATCATCACCACCATCGCCGGGACCGGAGTCACCGGCTTCGCGGGCGATGGAGGACCCGCCACCAGCGCGCTGCTCTATTCCCCCTCGAACCCGCAATATGATGCCGCCGGCAATCTTTATTTCTTCGATTCCCTCAACGTTCGCATCCGCCGGATCGATACCCACGGCATCATCACCACCATCGCCGGAGACGGAGAGTTCTTCGTCGGGGGCCTCGATATCGTCGGTCCCGCCACTTCGCGCTCCCTTCCCGACCCGCTAAGCTTCGCGGTCGACCAATCCGGAACCCTTTATATTGTCGAACCTGCCAACAACAATATCCTCCGCCTCACCCCCGCCGGCGATTTGGAAATGTTCGCTCAGGTCGCTGTCCCCACCGGCGTGGCTGTCGACGGAGCGGGCAACGTCTATGTCTCCTCCGCGGCTTCGCCCTTTGCGAGCATTCAGCGTGTTTCTCCCAACGGCACTGTCACCACCTTTGCAATTTTTACCTCTGGCCCGGATCTATACTCCCTGGCACTCGGCTCGACCGACGCCGCTGGAAATCTTTATGTTCTTTTCAACAATCAGTTATTTCGCTACGCTCCTGATGGGACCAACACTGCGCTACCGATTCCGGCCGGCTCCTACTATCCCCTTAGCAGCGATCCCCAGGGAGACCTCGCATTCGCCTCCAGCATCGTCCCGGATGCCTACGTGCAAATCCCCGTCATTCAGGAGTTCTCCGCCCAAGCCGTACTGACCACCGTCGCCGGAGGCGCTCCTCAACCCGCTCCCGATGGCACGCCTCTCAACCAAGCGTGGTTCCTCGACCCCCGCTCCATCGCCTTCAGCCACGCCGGTGATATGTATATCGCGGAATTCGGAGCCTGCCTCATCCGCAAGATCAGCGCCGCCGGAGTCCTCAGCACCTTCGCCGGAACCGGGAAATGCGGATATCCCTCGCCCTCCGGCACCGCGAAAACGGCAGATCTGGTCTATCCCGGCAGCATCGCCATCGATAGCCAGGACAACGTTTGGGTCGCCGACGACTTCCTGAATCTCTATTCCATTTCGCAGCAGGGCGTTCTCTCGGCCATGATCAAAACGCCCGTCGCCGGCGGCACGGGACAACTCGCCATTGACGCCCAGAATCGAATCTACGTGCTCGGCGGAGAGTCGTTGTACCGCGTTCTTTCCGACGGCACCTCCGAGAATCTTGGCACTTTTCAAACGTACGAGGGAATCGGCGCGGATTCTTCGGGCAATGTCTATTTTTCGGAAAACGGGCCGTCGAACACCTACGTCGTCAACAACGACGGATCGGTCACGCTGAAGTATCCGGGCTTCACCGCCTACTCTCTCGCCTTCGATCCCAGCGGAAATATCTGGGGAAACAACGGCGAACTGACGACAGATAACGCCTCCGGCATCGCCAACATCGGCGTCTACGGCAGTTTTGGTAGCGACAACGGGCCCGCCCAGTCTGCCGATCTGCTGGGTGGACCGATTGCCTTCGGCCCCGACGGCAATCTTTATCTTGCCGGCGACCCCATTCTGCGCGTCACCGGCTCCGGACCGGCGACTCCTCCCGTAATCTCACAAGGCGGCATCGTCAACGCCATAAGTTATGCCGGAGGCTCCCTCGCACCCGGCGAAATCGTCTCCATCTTCGGCTCCAATTTCGGAGCCTCCAGCCTCGTAGTCAATGCCGTTCCGAACAACACCATCCCTCCCGCCATTGGCAGAACGAAAGTCGTGTTCGGCGGCTGGTCCGGCGCAATCACTGCCATCACGCCGAATCAGATCAACGTGTTCGTGCCCTACGAACTAATCCCCGGGGCGGCCGTCAATGTGCAGGTGCAGGTCGACAACATTCTCTCGGCCCCCGTCTCGATGCCTGTCGCCCAGACCGCGCCCGGTCTCTCGCCGTCCATTCTCAACCAGGATGGAACGGTCAACACCAGCTCGAATCCGGCTCCGCGAGGGTCCATTGTTTCCTTTTACGGAACCGGCCTCGGCCTGACGACGCCGCAGCTCAACGACGGCAATATCGCGATTTCGACACCCTACTCGACTCCGCTAAATCCCCCGGCCATCAGCATCGGAGGCCAGCAGGCCGTTATTCAATACGCCGGCGACGCCCCCACTCTGCCCACGGGAATTTTCCAGATCAACGCGGCCATCCCCACCACCATCAACCCCGGCCCCGCGCCTGTCTTGCTGGCGGCGAGTCAAGTCACCATCTATGTAAAGTGACCGCCTCAGTGGCGCACGCACTTTTGCGTGCCGCGTCGAGACTCGTCTCGACGCCTGGGGACTGTGCCCCTCGCGTCACTTCCTCGCATGGAAGCGAGATTGCGGAAAAAGACGCCCGGATGGTCGCTCCCTATTTTAGGTAGCGCCGATTCAGAGCCGCGACCGCGGGGAGCGATCTCGACGACCTCTTCCGCAGCCTCAAGCGCATTCGCGGGCTCTGTCGAACCGCGATCGCCGCTTGCAAAAAAAAGGCCCCCGAGACCAACCGGGAGCCCTTCTCGAAAGCAGTCGCGATTTCCTCAGATCGAGGTCGCGCGTTTCAGTTGCTTCCACCCGAGGAACAACGCACATAGTGCCATTCCCGCCAGAAGGCCGCTCGACGATTCAGGTACTGCCGATGCCGAGACATCGTCGAACGACCAGTAGCTATCGTCATTCTCAAAGGAGAAGCTCAGGAGCGTGCTCGCCGTCGTCGCCGTTTCCATAAACGTGTATTCTTCAAATACCCCGACCGGCCCTGGAAGCGCTACCGTCGGCGTCAGAGTCTGGATCGTCGTTCCACCCCACGACGCACTGAACGCGTGCGTATATCCCAACGTCGGCGCCGTATCCTGTTCCAGCCAGAACTCGACCAGATACACGCCGCCCGGGGCTGTGGCCAGCGTTTGGCTCAGGGTCACCGGCGCCGTGCCGTCGTCGACAAGATCCTGGCTCATGTACGCTCCAAAACTCCCGCTATTGGCGTCGAAGGCATCGACGCCATAGTAATTACCGCCCGGATTATCGGTGCTGCCGCCGATCGTCCAGGAGGTAAAATCCCCCGTTTCGAATCCGCAGTTCAACACCAGGTTTCCGGAGATCGCATCGCAAAACGAAGTACTGGCCATTGCCTGCGACGCGCCCCACAGTCCGCAAAAAACCAAGGCCAAAACCGAAAAAGTATTCCGCATATCTACTCCCTATTCCTCCATATTTTAGTCCCGCAATGCATCGAGCCTTTACTGTTGCTTTAACGCCGGGGTCGCCGCCGTCCATGCCGGCGACATAACCAGGTTGTACGCGTTTACCGTGCCGATGCCGGTGGCGAAATCCCAGCCTACCGTTGCGGGATAGGCTTGCGGCGTCAGGCTGGTCACGCCGTTAATAATGGAAGCGCAGGTTGCACCGGGCGATCCGCCGCCTCCCGTCAGGGTGCAGGTCGGGTTGGATGTGTAACCGGAGCCCCCGGCGGTGAGCGTAATCCCAGTGACACCCACGTTCTCTGTCGCCGTGCAAGTTGCCCCAGATCCCGATCCGCCCGTCAGAGTGCAGGTCGGTGCGGAGGTGTACCCGCTTCCGCCGCTTTGGAGGGTGATCGTGACGGTCCCGGCGCCGTTAACCGTCGTGCTGCAAGTGGCGCCCACTCCACCGCCTCCGGTCAACGTGCACAACGGAGGATCGAGAGTGGTGTAGCCAGTGCCGTTAGCCGTCTTCGCAATTGCCGTAACCAGGCCGGAAATGGACGTGGTGCAAGTCGCACTGGTACCTGCGCCTCCGGTGAGGGTGCAGGTCGGAGCCGAAGTATAACCCGTTGTGCCGCCGCCCGATGCGGTCACATTCAGCGCAGTCACCGGTCCTGGTCCTCCTGCCCCCGGGAAGGTCATCGCCGCGGCGGACATCACCCCGATATCGGTCGTCTTGTCGGTCGCGGACGGACGGTAGCAGTTGTACAGCCGGCCGGTTGTGGCGTTGCTGCTGCTGACGGCGCAAGGGAGATAGATGGAGCCTGTAGTCACGTCGTTAAAAACGCAACTGGACGATATGGTGTTGCCCAGGCTCGAGTTGCAG
This sequence comes from Bryobacteraceae bacterium, assembly GCA_049521275.1. GTDB lineage: Bacteria > Acidobacteriota > Terriglobia > Bryobacterales > Bryobacteraceae > Palsa-187. The sequence goes on from JBEKOZ010000135.1 coordinate 9,234, forward strand.
GAAGAATTACCGCTTACCCCGTACTCGGTGTTCGCGATGGTGTAGTACATCGTATTCGCATTGCCCCACCGCTCGCCAGTCTTCTGATTCACCAGCGCCTGAATCCCGGCCCAGATAGGCGAGGAGACCGACGTGCCCCCGAACCCCGGCCAGTCTTCCACCGGGTCGCTGCACGGAGTTGCATACCCCTCGCTGACTTCAGCCGGGTTGGACATGCAGATAATATAGAAATGGTTCCATATGCCGTTGGCGGCCATCAGCGACACATCCGGAATATCGCGCACGCCGTCACTCGGATTGCCGACAATGGACTGCCAGGAGGGTTTAGGGTATCCGGCGCAGGTACCGCCCGAAGCGGGGGCTCCGGTGGTGGTGGGGGCTCCGGTCGCGCAGTTACTGGGGCCGCCGCTCCCGGAACCGGTGGTCAGCAAATCGGAGCTTAAACTGAACGGATACGTATTGCACACACCCGTCCCGCTCGGACCGTACCCGTTGATGAGACCGGAAGAATAATACGTGCCCAGGAAATTGATGATCAGGGAATCCGCGCAGGAGTCGTTCCAGGGGATCTCCATAATGTACGACAACGCGGAGCCGTAGTTCGCCGAGTTCGTCCCGGTCCAATAGGAACTTTCCAGGCCCGCGTAGGAATCTCCAAAATCGGTTCCGCCCACCGAAATGTTGTAAGGCGTGGAAGTGAATCCGCTCACGGTGATGCCGCGAGTGGAGTCGGAGCCGTCGGCGTTCGAACTGGCCGGCCCCTCGTCACCCGACGACACGAAAATCGACACGCCCTCGCTCACGCCCTGCTGATAAGTGGTGTTGTACGCGGCGTTTTGCGTTGCGCCGTTCTCTGACTCGGACTCGCCGTAACTGATACTGACGATCGCCGGTCCCGTGGTGCTCGCACCCGGGGCGTTGAGCAGATTCTCCAACGCAATCAGACCCCCGAAAGTCGCGCCTGAATCTTTACAGACCGCCACCTGAATGGCCGCATTGGGCGCCGCGGCGCTGGACCATTCCATGTCGATCGCCACCTCGTCGTCGGTAGTGTCGTTCTGGTCGGGCTCATCCGAGCAGTTGTTGGTGGGGGTGCTGGGAGGATGAGTCTGGCTGATGCTGCCGTACGGATAAGCCCGCGACATCCCTGCCACCTTGCGGAAGGAGCTCCAGTCGCCCAGACTATAGGCGTCCTCGTCCTCAATCACCACGATGGTCTGGCCTTTGCCCGTAATCCCCGCCGAGAACACCGGATTGAGATTGTAGATCGTGGCCAAGTCCGCCGGCATCAAGGCTTCGCAGTTGGGACTCGAGTCCCGCAGACCAGTCAGGAATCCGCAACCGGGAGAAATCGTAAACGGCTCTTTGGGCTTCCGCTGGGCACGCTTCATCATCTTACGCGGCCTGAAATCGTTCAACGACACGACGCCCGCCACCGCCGGCGCCAGCGCCGCTGGAATCTGGGGGTCGCTCATATTGGCGATGTGCGTTTCTCCGTTAACGGAAAGTTGATGAATCTCAGTGTGGAAAGCCTCGCGAACCTGGCCGGCCGTACCGGAGAAATCCATCATCATGTTGTTGGGATAAATCACGTTGACCGCGAAGCCGTGCGATTCCAGCCATCCCTTGATTACATTCATATCGGCTTGTCCCACGCCGTAATTCTGGCCGAACTGCTCCGGGGTCAGCCACTTGTGGAAATTCACCGACTTTCGGTCGTGCAACTGGTCGATCATCGCAACCAGCGCCTGTTCCCGTTCGGGAGCCCGCTGGAGCAGCAGAAACATGTGGTTCATCGGGGCCGAGTCCGCCACTCTCCCCTTGTCGTTCCGGGCAGTCGCCTCCGACCGCGTGTTGCCCCGGAGCGTCACCAGGTTGTTTTCCTCGGTTTTGGCGGTAATGAGGGAACGCGCTGGGGTTTGCGCCCAAATGCCGCTCGACGCCAACACCGTCAAAACGGCCAAGCCGGCCAACCTGAAATGGGAACCACGTTTCACCATGATCTTGCCTCCTGTATTTTTTGTCACACTTCATCCTCCGATGAAGGAATCGACCGCTAAGCAGTGGTTGAAATTATCTGTCAGTTGGAGTACCAATGTCAAGATCAATCCGCCTTTCGTTGGATGGTCACCGCAAGCACGATAATGATCGCTTTCAGCATCATTTCCACATTGCTGTCGACGTTGTTCAGCCGCAGCAGGTTTGTCAGTACGCCGATGGTCAGTGTTCCCACAATCGTCCCGCCGATCGAGCCGCTCCCGCCCGCGAGGCGGGTCCCGCCGATCACCACCGCCGCGATCGCATCCAACTCGTAAGCCACTCCAGCATTTGGGTTCCCCTGATGATTTTCGGCCGCATAGAGAACGCCGCCCACTCCCGCCAGCAACCCGGCCAGCGTATAAACCCAGATTTTCACGCCGCGAATCGGCAGCCCCGCGTATTGCGCCGCCGTTTCGTTATCCCCCACCGCCCGCACATGCCGCCCGAAAACCGACCGCTGCAACAGCACCCAGAAAATCAAAGCCAGCACCGCCCACGTGCCGATCACGACGGTCTTGGTGCGCAGCGATTCGGCGAAGCGGGCGGCTACGTCCTGGCCGAATCCGATGTCGATATTGGCATTTCCCGTCAACCACTTAGCGAGTCCGCGAATCCCGATCATGGTGGCCAGGGTCACGACGAAAGGCTGGATTTTGAGCAGCGCCACGCACGCGCCATTCACCGCGCCGACCGCGGCTGCGACTGCCAGGGCCATCAGAATCGACACCGGTATGCTCGCATTCGGCCGCGTAAGCCCCATGGCTACAATAGATGTCGCTAATGCCAGGGTGCTGCCGACGCTCAGGTCGATACCGGCCGTCAAGATTACGAAAGTCATGGCCAGGGACATGATTCCCGTTACCGAGACTTGGCGCAGGATGTCCGTCAGGTTTCCGGGATCGAGGAAAATGCGCGTTGGAGTGACCAGAATCGCCAAAACAACGATGCTGATGAGGCTTAAAGTGCCATTTTCGACGCTCCAAGAGAGCTTATTTGACCTTAATTTCACCTTCGCGCAGAATAGCATCATGCGACTTGTCATGTTGGTGCTCGCGGCGGGAGCCCTGTACGCCCAGCGTTTAGAACACCCGCGGCCCGATTTCGAGCGCTCCCAATGGATCACCCTCAACGGCCCCTGGGATTTCGGATTCGACAACAAATTCAGCGGCAAAATCATCGTCCCGTTTTGCTGGGAGAGCG
>JBEKOZ010000136.1:0-9245 GCA_049521275.1 Bryobacteraceae bacterium
GCGATCTGGCTCGCGTGGGCGGCCAGACGGGGAAATTTTTCAGACGCGGAGAGGAGGATGCTGCGCGCTTCGGCGGCCATATCCAGCAGCCGGGAAAGCTCGTAGATTTCGGCGGCGTGTTCGCGCAGACGAGCGGTGAATTCGCGCAGCAGGCGGTGCACTTCGCGCAGTTCTTCGTCGCGCAGGCGGACCAGCTCGTTGTTGAGGTTGATGGTTTCCATCGGCTCCACGAACAGGGTGGCTCCGCTGCCGCTGGCGCCGTGGATGACGCCGTCGACGCGGCGCTCGCGTCCGGTAACGACCGGAACTACAAAACGGTCGTTGCGGATGGTGACGAAATCCTCCTGCAAGTCTTCGTGATGAGCGCGCAGGAAGCGTTCGAGGGATTCATGGATAAGATGGCGCTGCTTTTCGCACTCGCGGCGAAGGCGGCCGAGGGCCACGCTCGCGTCGTCGGCCAAGGTTCCATCGGGCAGGAATTTTCCGCGCAGTTCACGCACCAGCTCGCGCAGATCGGCGATCTGGCTCGCGTGGGCGGCCAGACGGGGAAATTTTTCAGACGCGGAGAGGAGGATGCTGCGCGCTTCGGCGGCCATATCCAGCAGCCGGGAAAGCTCGTAGATTTCGGCGGCGTCGAGGGTCGCGCCTTCGATGCGAAGCTGGGCGAGAGTGGGGCCGAGTTCGGCGATATCGTCGAAGCGGACGCGGATGGCCGCGCCTCGGGAGGCCGGCTGGGGCTGCGTTGCAGTGCGCACGTAGGTCACGGCTTCTTCGGTGTCGGCCAGGGTGGCTTCGATGGCGGGGCGGTTCGACGTGGGGTTCACATGAGCGAGTTCGGCGCGGCCGAGGGAGCTACGGATGTAGCGCGCGAGGAGGGCCCGGAGCGTTTCGAATTCAAGGACGGCGTCGGCGTGCATGTTGGAATGCTCTTTCAATTACTGCGAGGGTGCCTTCGGTGAGCTGCTGGTTTCTCAGCTTGGCGCGTGGAACCCAGGCGACGCGGCCGGCGTCGTCTCCGGCCAGAAGCTTCCCTCCCACCACTGTACACAGGTAATCGTGAAGGATGTAATGATATTCGGCGTGGCCCTCGGCGTCGAGCATGACGCGCTCGAAGATTTCGAACAGCCGTTTTGGCCGGACGATTAGGCCGGTTTCTTCCAGCACTTCCCGCTTCAGGGCGTCTTCGATTTTTTCGCCTGGTTCGATCAGGCCGCCGGGGAGGGACCAGTAGCCTTTCAGCGGATCGCGGGCGCGCTGAACCAGGAGGATCGAGTTGCGGCGGATGATCAGCGCTCCGACGCCCGGCAGCGGGTGCTTCGGATAACGGCGGGTCACTGGAGGAGCCTGTAGCCAGTAGCCAGTAGCCAGAAGACGCCGGCTGAAGCCGACGCTGCAAGCTGAAGCTCGCGCCACTTGCTTTCAGTCATAGTTAATACTGCAACGCTCCTTTGACGCCGATTCTGACGCGGAAGACGAAGGTTCGGGCGGTGACGTAAAGGCCTTCCAGATCTCCGTCGCCGAAGGCCAGGTTGGATGGAGTCTCGCCCAGTTCGATTGTGCCGATCAACTTCGCGTCGTCTGAATAGACGTAGACGAACTTCGCGGCTACGTAAAGATTTCCTTTTTCATCCGTCCGGATGCCGTCGGGGACGCCGGAAATATTGTCGACGAAAATGCGCTCGTTCGAGGCTGCACCGGACTTATTCAGATCGTAGGCCCGGATGAGGCGCGCGTCGGAATCGGCCACGTAGAGCACCTTGCCGTTGGGCGAAAGCGTGATGCCGTTGGGACGGGTCTTCCACTTCGCGAGGGCTTCCAGCTCGCCCTTCGGCGCGATGTGGAAGACCCCGAAGAAGTCGAGCTCGCGATGGTCCTGCTGATCTCCGAAGGCGGGGTCGGTGAAAAAAACGTGGCCGTCGCGGCGCACGACGATGTCGTTGGGCGCGTTCAGCCGCTTGCCTTCGAATTTCGAGGCGAGCACTTCGACCGCGCCTTTCTTCGAAGTGCGGGTGACGCGGCGGGAGTGGAATTCGCAGGTGTAGAGGCGCCCTTCGAGGTCGTAAGCGTTGCCGTTGGGTCCACCGGGAATGCTCGCGTAGTCCGATCCGCCGACGCCGGGCACGAATTTATGAAGCTTGTTGGTCACGCAGTCGCTGAACAGGAGAAAGCCGTCCCGGGACCACGCCGGACCTTCGGTGAACTGAAGGCCGGAGGCGATCTTTTCGACCTTCATGTCGGTAAAGTTTTGGGCGGCTGCGAGCGGGATGAGGAACGCGGCCACGCCGAGCACAATGGACGGAGGGATCTCCACTTATCTGAATGATACGCGGAACGGTGCTTTATCATGAAATACGTATGCGCATCGGGGTCGACGCGGGCGGAACATTTACGGACTTTATTGTTTTATCGGACGACGGGCGGCATATTGAAACCTTCAAAATGCGCTCGAATCCGCGCTCGCCGGCCGAGGTGATCCTGGCGGGCATCGCGCGTGCGACTCATCAGGCAAAGACGAAAACCAGGGCCGAAGTCGTGCATGGATCGACCGTCGCCACCAATGCGCTTTTGGAGCGCAAGGGCGCGAAAACGGCGTTCGTGACCACCGTCGGCTTCGAGGACCTGATCGAGATCGGGCGCCAGAATCGCACGGAGCTCTACAATCTGATGCCCGCGCCGCGGCGTCTTTTGGTCGATCGCGAGATGTGCTTCGGCGTCCGGGAGCGGGTTCATTTCGATGGCTCGATCGCCAAAAAACCTTCGGCGGCGGAATGGAAAAGGGTCGCGGCGCGATTGAAGCGATCCGGCGCGAAGTCCGTCGCGATCTGTTTTCTTCACTCCTATCAAAATCCGGCCAATGAGCGCGCCGCGGCGAAGGCGCTTGCCGGATTACTCAATGCGTCGGGTGTCTATCTGTGCACGTCGCACGAAATCAGCCCGGAGATTCGCGAGTATGAACGCGGGTCGACCACGGTGGTCAACGCGTACGTCGGGCCGCTGATGGAGAGCTATTTGAGCCGGCTCGAACGCTCGCCCGAAGGCCGCCGCATCGCGATCATGCAATCGAACGGCGGATTTCTTTCGGCCCGCGACGCGCGCAAGCACGCCGTGCGGACCTTGCTCTCGGGTCCCGCCGGCGGGGTGGTGGGCGCGCTCGAAACGGCGCGGGCCAGTGGTTTCACGCGGATTCTGGCATTCGACATGGGCGGCACGTCGACCGATGTGAGTCTGGTGGACACCTTCGCCCGCCACACCACGGAAGCGTCTGTCGACGGCTACCCGATTCGCGTGCCGATGCTCGACATTCACACGGTGGGCGCGGGCGGCGGGTCGATTGCGCGGGTCGACGCAGGCGGTCTGCTGCGCGTTGGTCCGGAGAGCGCGGGCGCGGACCCGGGTCCCGCGTGTTACGGCACGGGCATGGAGGCCACGGTCACCGACGCGCACGTCGCGCTGGGACGAATCGGCGCGGACCAACTTCTGGGCGGCGCGATGACCATCGATGCGACGCGCGCGGAGGCAGCGGTGGGGCGCATTGCCGCACGCCTAAAAATCGATCTCGCTTCCGCGGCGGCCGGAATTCTGCGAGTCGCGAATGCGAACATGGAGCGGGCGATTCGTGTTGTCTCCGTGGAGCGCGGGCACGATCCGCGCGACTTCGCGCTGGTCGCTTTCGGCGGCTGCGGTGGATTGCACGCCTGCGAGATCGCGGAAGAGCTCGGTATCCGCACGGTGATTGTGCCCGAGTATGCGGGAGCCCTTTCCGCGCTGGGCATGTTGATGGCGGACGCGGTGCGCGATTATGCGGCCGGAGTTCTGGGCCGGAGCGACATCGAAAAAGCATTCACGATTCTGGAGCAACGCGCACGCCGCGAATCGCCGGCCGCCGAAATTGAGCGTACCGCCGACTTGCGCTATCGCGGGCAGAGCTACGAACTGAACGTGAATTGGAACGACGGCGATCCCACGACGCTGTTTCATCGGGAGCACGAGAAAATTTACGGCTACGCGAACACCGATCGCGCCGTCGAAATCGTCACCATCCGCGTGCGCGCCCGCACCACGCTCGAGAAGCCGAAACTGGCGCGCAGCGGGTCCGCGAAGACGGGCAAGCCGGAGGAAAGGCGCGTCTGGGTTGGCGGCAATTGGAAAAAAATCGCGGCGTGGAAACGCGCGAGCCTCACCGATCGCGCGAAGCCGGGCCCAGCTCTGGTGCTCGATTACGGATCCACCACGCTCGCGCCGCCCGGGTGGAAATTTCAGGTGGACCGGGCAGGCAACTTATTGTTGACAGTATAATCAGTCGCATGATCGAACTCGACGTCGCGCCGCACCGCACCAAGATCGCGGCTCCGGCCGACGACCTCGCACGATACCTCGTCTTGGGCGATTTCGGCGCGCGCCGCAAGGAACTCCAGTCGGTCGATCGCGACAATCTCAACGACGTGCTCTCGATCCTCCAGGTTTCGGCCGGCGGCATGCCCATTCGCGAGTTGGACGATTTTCATCCCGACCGCCTGTATCAGCGTCTGGAGATGGCGGACCCGGAGGTCGCGGAGCCTGAGCCGGCGGCTGCGTCGCCCGCCGCCGATCTCGAGGCGCTGCTTCGTCCACGAAGCCTGCTGGAGCAGATCGCTGAAGGTGGCGATCCCTTTGAACAATACGTGAAGGAGCTGGCCCGCGCGCACTCCGCGCCGCGCAAGAAAAGCGCGGACCGGACGGCCGAACTGACTGAGCGCATGAATTCGCTGCTGCATCATCCGCGATTTCAGACGCTCGAATCCGCGTGGCGAGGCATCGACTTCGCCGTCCGCCGGATGGACGATGCGGCAGTGCGCCTGCACATCGCGCAGTTCTCGAAAGAGGATCTGGCCATCGATCTGGCCTCCGATAATCTACGCGCCACGCGCCTCTATGCGATTTTGCATTCGCGTCGCTGGACCGCCGCGATCGGTCTTCATTCGTTCGACGAAGCGGACATCGAAGTGCTGGCGCGCATCGCGCTGATGGCGGCCGACGCGAAGGTGCCGTACCTCGCCGGGGGCTCCCCTGGAATCGCGGGCGCGCTGGACGTGCTGCGCGAAATTCCCGAGTCTTCGCACCTGGGCCTCGCGCTTCCCCGCCTGCTGCTCAGATTGCCTTACGGGTCGCGCACCAGCGCCATCGACTCGTTCAAGTTCGAGGAAATGCCGGGCGCGCCCGTCACGGAGCACTATCTGTGGGGCAGCGGAGCCCTGGCCTGCCTGGCAGTGCTCGCGCGCGGAGACGCGGAAGATTTGAACCTGGACGATCTGCCCGCGCACACCTATAAACAGGACTCCGAATGGATGATGACGCCCTGCGCCGAGATCTACCTCACCGAAACGCAGGTGCTCGCGCTGATCGACCGCGGCCTGATGCCGTTGATCTCTTACAAGGACCGGCCACTGGTGCGCCTGGCCGGATTCCGCGCGATCAACTCTAAACCGTTACCGCTCGCAACTCCGTTTTAGCGAGCCCTTTCCACTTGCGAACCTGCGCCCGCCGATGCCGGGGCATGGTATCGACCGCCTCGATGCACTGCGCGAACGCTTCGCGCGCCTCCGCCGCTCGTCCAAGCGCCGCGAGCGTTTTCCCATACCAATAAAGCCCTTCCGGATCGTACGATCGCCGGTCAGTATATTTTTTGAGCGCCGCAGCCGCGTCATTGAGTCGGGACGCTTCGAAATACGCCGCGCCCAGTTCGCGCCACACTTCGCTTGACGACAACTTGTCGTCCAGCGCGGCCGCGGCCTTCAGAAATCCAATCGCGTCGTCAAAGCGCCCCTGCTCCCGCGCGATGCGTCCCAGCTGAAACTGCGCATCGGACTCCGTCGGGTCGATCTCGATGGCCTTCTGGAATCGAGCGATGGCATCGCTATACTGCCGCCTCTTCTGATACACCAGCCCCAGTTGATAATGCGCGTCGGAGTCGCGTGGATTGGCGGTCGAAAGCTCCAGTTGCCGCTGAAACTGCTGCCGCCCGCGCAACCCTTCGCCCAAGGACCGAACCTCGCCCCCGAACATCGAATAGCCGTAATACAGCAGAAACGGAGACATCAAGTAATATTTCAGCGGCCCCGCGAAGTCCGACAGAGCGATGGCGCCCATCGCCGCGATGCATCCAAGAAGCGACAACCCGATCGCCGGTCCGAATCCAATGCCGAACAACGTGCGAATGCCGAACGCGGCCAGCACCGCGAAATACAAATTCGCGGCGATCATCAAGATCCCGCCGGAGAAGACAAAGCCGGCGATCGCGACCGGCAGATAAGCCGCGGCCCACGCCATCAGGACGCACAACAGCAGCGACGAATAATCGCTGCGCATCAGCACCGGGAAACTGCCGAACCCCGCCGCCGCGCGCAGGAAAATCACCACCGGCACGAACACCAGGACGATCGTGACCAGCGGCGCGAGCAGCGAAAATCCGATCCAGCTGAGCACCGCGTCTTCCAAAATTCCGTGCGCGACCGCATGCCGCTGGAGCAGCCCGACGCCCAGCGCCGCCAAGATCGCGAACCACAGCCGCCCATGATCCAAAATCCTGCTGATGGCCGCCACCGGCCGTATGTAAAGCAACAAAAGGGCAGTACCGTTCTCGCGCAGCATCGTTCTACCTTATTAGAGCGAAAATCGCATGCGAGTGTGCCAAACTGAAGGTTCGTGCAAAAAAAAGTAAAGATTCGCTCCACCACCGTCCTCTGCGTGCGCCGCGACGGCAAGGTCGTCATGGCCGGCGATGGACAGGTGACACTCGGTTCCGAAGTTTTGAAAGCCTCGGCCAAGAAGCTCCGCCGCCTTTATAACGGCAAGGTGATCGCCGGATTCGCCGGCGCCACCGCCGACGCGTTCGCGCTGTTCGCGCGCTTCGAACAGAAGCTCGAACAGCATAACGGCAACCTCGCGCGCTCCGTCGTCGAACTGGCCAAGGACTGGCGCACGGATCGCATGCTGCGCCATCTCGAGGCCCTGCTGCTGGTTGCCGACGCGGGCGCGACCTACATCGTCAGCGGCACCGGCGACGTGATCGACCCCGACGATTCCATCGCCGCCATCGGCTCCGGCGGTTCCTACGCGAAATCGGCCGCCGTCGCGCTGTTCGAGAATACGAAACTTTCCGCGCGCGAAATCGTCGAAAAGTCAATGACCATCGCCGGCAAAACGTGCATCTATACTAATGACAACTTCGTGTTTGAGGAGCTCGGCTGATGGTGATCTATCTTCCCTCGCAGGCCGCCGACGATCTGCCCGTGCTGGATGAGCTGACGCCGCGGGAAATCGTCCGCGAACTCGACAAGTACGTCATCGGGCAGGCCGACGCGAAGAAGGCCGTCGCCATCGCGCTGCGCAACCGCATCCGCCGCCAGAAACTCGAGCCCGAAATGGCCGAGGAGGTGATGCCGAAAAATATCCTGATGATCGGCCCCACCGGCGTCGGCAAAACCGAGCTCGCCCGGCGCCTCGCCAAGCTCGCCAATTCGCCGTTTCTCAAGGTGGAAGCCAGCAAATTCACTGAAGTCGGCTACGTTGGCCGCGACGTCGAATCCATGATTCGCGACCTGGTCGAGATCTCGATCGACATGGTGCGCGAAGAGCGTCTCAACGAAGTGGGCGAGCGCGCCGAACGCAACGCCGAGGAGCGTCTGCTCGAACTGCTGATGCCCGCGCAGCCCGAAACCACCGACAGCGCCGACCGCACCCGCGAAAAGCTGCGCGAGAAATTGCGCGCGGGCAAACTTGACGACCGCATGGTGGAGATCGACGTCAAGGAACGCGGCCCGTCGTTCGAAGTCACGACCGCAAGCGGCCTGGAGGAAATGGACATCAATCTCAAGGATGTCCTTCCCGGCTTGTTCGGCGGGCGCACGCGCAAGCGCAAAATGCGCGTCGGCGAGGCGCTCGACTATCTGGTGCAGGAAGAGGAGCAGAAGCTCGTCGACATGGACCAGGTGACGCGCGTCGCCATTGAGCGCGTGGAGCGCAGCGGCATTATTTTCCTGGACGAGATCGATAAGATCGCCGGCCGCGAAGGCGGCCACGGTCCCGACGTCAGCCGCGAAGGCGTGCAGCGCGATATTCTGCCCATCGTCGAAGGAACCACGGTCAACACGCGCTATGGCTTCGTCCGCACCGATCATATTCTGTTCATCGCCGCCGGCGCTTTCCACGTCTCGAAACCCAGTGACCTGATCCCGGAGCTGCAAGGCCGCTTTCCGATCCGCGTCGAGTTGAAGTCCCTCACGGAGGCCGATTTCATTCGCATTTTAAAGGAGCCGAAGAACGCGCTCATCAAGCAATATCAGGCGCTGCTCGATACCGAGGGGATCAAGCTCGTCTTCACCGAGGACGCGGTCAAAGAGATCGCCTCTTTCGCCGCGCAGGTCAACGACTCGACTGAAAACATCGGCGCGCGCCGGCTCCATACCATTCTCGAAAAGCTGCTCGAAGATGTTTCCTTCGACGGTCCCGATCTCAAGAAGAAGAACGTGAAGGTCGATGCCGTGTACGTGCGCAAGCAGCTCGCCGACATCGTCAAGGATCAGGATCTCAGCCGCTATATTCTCTAATCCGATGATCCGCGTCTATCTGCGTTCATCAGCGGCCATATTTCTTTTGCTCCTCGCCGGCTGCGGCTACCCCGGGCCCGTCCTGCCGCCTCTGCTCGACATCCCGTCGCAAATCTCCTACGTCATTGCCGTCGAATACGGAGACCAGATCCGGGTCGAATTCACCCAGGCGGATCTGACCACCGAGGGAAACCCGATCCGCAGCCTGCGCCTGCTCGAAGTGCGCGTCGGCCCGCCCGTCACGCCGCTTATGCCTCAGCTCTGGGAGAAGACCGCGACGTCGTATCCCGTCCCCCACCCCGCGCCGGGCGCATTCACCCGGGAAATCCCCGTCGCGAATTGGGTGAACAAGGAAGTCCTCATCTCCGTTCGCGCCATCGGACCGAGAGGAAAGCCGTCGTCCTGGGCGACGCTGAAATTCCTCAAGGTCGCGCCGCCGATTGCGCAGCCCACCGCGCTCGCCGCCGAAAATGTCCAGCAGGGAGTCAAGCTAACGTGGACGGGCGCCGGGCCCAAATACCGCATCTTTCGCGCCCTCGGCGACGCCACTCCCGAACGCCTCACCGACGCGGATCGGACGGAGTTTGTCGACGACACCACGCAGTACGACAAAACCTACCGCTATCAGGTCCAGGCCATCGTGGACGACGAGCATGGCAG
>JBEKOZ010000137.1:0-9218 GCA_049521275.1 Bryobacteraceae bacterium
TCCAGATGCACTACACCACCAACGGGAACCCGGCCAAGGACCAGACCAGCATCGGCCTCGTGTTCGCCGGCGGAGAGCCCAAGGAGCGCATCGTCACCACCGCCGCGGTCAACAACCGCTTCACCATTCCAGCCGGCGACGGGAACTTTAAAGCCGAAGCCACCGTGCCGGTGGTCAATCCGATGACCATGATCAGCCTGTTCCCGCACATGCACCTGCGCGGCAAGGCGTTTCAATACGACCTGATCTATCCCACCGGCGAAACCAAAACCATCCTGCGCGTCGACCATTGGAGTCTGGCCTGGCAGCTTTCCTACAAGCTCGCCGAGCCCATCGAACTCACCCCGGGAATGAAAGTCCGGGCCACGGCGTGGTGGGATAATTCCGCCAATAACCATTCCAATCCCGATCCGTCTAAAGAAGTGACGTGGGGCGACCAAAGCTGGGAAGAAATGCTGGTCGGCTTCTACGACGTCGCCGTGAATCCGAAAATCAACAACAAGAATATGTACTCGAAACAGACGCTGGAGTAGTTTTTGCGCCTTCTCGCCTTTTTACTCGTGGGCCTCGGCATCGCGCAGGCCCACGACATCATCACCACCAAAATCACCTTCTCCAAAGAAATTTCCCGGCTGATTTATAAGCGTTGCGCGACCTGTCATCACGAGGGCGGCTCCGCCTTTTCGCTGATGACCTACGCCGAGGCTCGCCCGTGGGCGAAGGCGATCAAGGAAGAAGTGTTGGAGCGCCGCATGCCCCCGTGGGAAGCGGTCAAAGGCTTTGGCGAATTTCGCGACGACCGCGGCCTCTCGCAGGAAGAACTCGAAACCATCTCCAGCTGGGTGGAAGGAGGCGCGCCCGAGGGCGAGCCGAAGTACCTGCCTCCTTTGCCCAAGTTCACGGCGTGGCAGGACCCGCCCGCTCCCAAAGGATCGTCCGAAGTGGTGATCGCCGACGGCCAAAAACTCGCGGCGGCTTCGCAACTGTTGGCCATCCGCGCGAAAAACCTGCAAGCGGGCGCCAGCGTGCAAGTGGTCGCCGTCCGTCCCGATTCCTCAATCGAGCCGCTGCTGTGGATCTATCAATACAAGCCGGAGTTTCACCGCACGTATTACTACGCCGCCCCCATCGCGCTGCCCGCCGGCACAAAAATCGAGATGAGTCCCCCCGGCTCCGGAACAGTAGAATTATTCGTCACCCAGTCGACCGCGTACCGGCTTAGAATACGCTAGCCGGTTCGGTGTCGAGATCCTCCAGCTGCGACACCGAACCCTGACCGAACCCTACAGCGATCGCAGGAAATTCAGAATCGCCTGCTGGTTGCTGTTGCTAAGGTTATTGAAGTTCTGAATAACCTGATTCGCTTCCGAGGCCGGATACTGCGAATTGGCGTTACTCGCGTGATCGGCGATGACCTTCATCAGGTCCGTTGCCCGCCCGTCGTGAAGGAAAAACAGCCGCTGCCCCAGCCCCCACAGCGGAGCGCTGCGGAACTGGTCTCCAGCCGCCTGGCCCTGGCTGATCTGGTCCGCCAGCTCCGGCCCCATATGGTGCAGCGCGAAATCGGAGAACGGGTGAATCGTCTGGTTGGCGAGCGGCGCGAACGGACTCGCCCCCGTCTGAAGCGTCGGCGTGTGACAGTTCGCGCACCCGATGTTGACGAACTCGTTGAAACCCTGCGAGGTGTTGGTCGCGCTCGTGCTCGCGACGGGCGCCGGCGCCGCCAGGAAGCGCATGAAGTTGGCGAAGTTGGTGATGTCGTCGAACACCGCTTGATCCACCAGCCCTCCGATATTCCAATAGCTGTTCGGCGGCGCCAGCGGCGAGCAATCGGGCGTTTCATCGCGCTCCGTGTTGAACAGCAGGTTGGTGACTCCCATCTCCACGTTGTAAGCCTCGCCCGAGAACATCAGCAGGCTCTTGTTCTGAGCCTTCCAGCCGAAACGGGTGACCGTCCCGTCGTTTCCGCTATGATTCAGCGTGCCGGAGATCCCCAATTTCGTACTGGCGCTCTGCGTCACGTTGTTGATCAAAGTAGTGTCCTGAATCGCTTCGATCAATCCCAGCCCAAAGGTCGGCGTGGGAATCCGGAAAATAATGTTCGAGCTGTTCGAAAAATTCGGCTGGCTGAGCGTGCACCCGCTCGGAGTATCGGATCGCCCCATGATCGTGAACAGGTCGTGAACCCCTCCGTCCGGCGTCCCATTCGGATTACTGATGAATCGCACCTCGCGCACCGGTCCCGTGGCCGTGATAAACGGCGGCAGCTGGTTTTGGGAATTCGCGAATGCGACCTGTGGATTGGACGCCGGGCTCGTGCCCCCGATCGCCGGCTGCGCGTGGCACGACGAACAGGAGGTGGAATTGAATCGCGGTCCCAGTCCGCCTTCAGGGACATCCTCAACTTCCTGGAAGTTCGCGAGCCCGGTCGTGAACACCGCTTGTAACGCCGGCGTCAGACCCGATACCGGCCCGCCCGCCCCCGCCGGTCCACCGCGTGGCCCCGGATCCTGTGGACCCTGCCCTTTCGACGATGATTGCTGACCTGAACAGGCAATCCCCGCCCATATGAGAATCACGAGATATTTCTTTAAGACCATGATATGGCTCCTTGTGTTTCTGTCGCGCAATTTTGCGCGAGCTTCGACCGTTATCGACGATGGGGGAATTGCAATCGTCCGGAGCGCAGGTATAATGGGGTTGCAAGGGGTACCATTAAACCGGTATTCCGGAATGCGGCCCTCGCCCATCGAGTGGGGGCCGCGTTCTTATTTGTGACTTGATGGATTCGCTAGGTCCGCTGTTTCATTTCACATGCCAGCTGCGGAAGGCTTAAATCCCGTTACCCCGGACATGTTCATCCCTCCTTCTAAAAAGAAGTGGGTTGACCCCCGTCCGACGCCAACTTTCCCCTGCAGTCTACCATCGTACCGGCGATGAGTCAAACATTAATCGCCGTTTGTGGAGAGGTGGAGAAGCGATTAGGTATTTTTTTGCGAAAGTATTATAACCACGGGACTAACTGATAATCCCCTTCCGCACCGCGTACAAAATCAACTCCGGCACACTGTGGATATTCAGCTTTTGCAAAATGTGTGTGCGATGCGTCTCCACCGTGTACAAACTCAAATTCAATAAATTCGCGACTTCTTTATTGCTCTTTCCCTCGGCCACCAGTTGCAGCACCTCGCGCTCCCGCGTGGTCAGCAGCTCGTAGGTATCCTCCGCGCCCATGTCGGCCAGCGCGTGCATGTAATCTTCTTTCAGCAGCCGCCGCACCAGCGGACTGAAGAACGACTTCCCTTCCGTGATCGCGTGAATCGCCGCGATCAGATCGGACTCCGCCGAATCCTTCAATAAATACGCGCGCGCCCCCGCCTTCAGCGACCGGATCACGTAGCTCTCGTCGCTATGCATGCTCAGGATCACCACCGCCGTCAGCGGAGCCCGGTTCACGATCTGACGCGCCGCTTCCACCCCGTTCAGATGCGGCATCGCGATGTCCATCACCACCACGTCCGGTTTTTCGGACGCCGCCAGTTCCACCGCCTGCCGCCCGTCGGCCGCCTCGCCCACGACCAGAAGATTCGGCTGCCGCTCCAGCAGCAGCCGCAGCCCGCTGCGCATCACCGTATGGTCGTCGGCCAGTAGGATTCGTATCTGCATCAGCTCGCCAGCGGCAGCTCCGCCGCGACCCTCGTTCCCCCGCCCGGTCGCGATTGCACTTCGAACGCCCCGCCCAGGTGCGTCACCCGTTCTTCCATCCCGATCATTCCCAAACCGCGCACGCGCCCCGCCTCGAACCCGTGCCCGTCGTCTTCCACCGACAACACGATCTTGTGCGCTTCCTGCCTCACGATCACCCGCACGTTGCGCGCCTGCGAATGCCGCGCGCAATTGTGCAGAGCCTCCTGCACCACCCGGTAAATACACGTCCGCAGTTGATCCGGCAGCTCGCCCGCGTTCTCCTCCGCATTCACGTGAACCCGTAGCCCCGTGCGTTTCGACACCTCCCGAGCCTGCCATTCGAGCGCCGGAACCAGCCCGAAATCGTCCAGCATCGACGGCCGCAGCAACAGCGTCATGTTGCGAATCACGTTGACGCTCGCCTCCGCCAGCTTCTTGATCGACTCCACATGCCGCCGCACGTCGACCGATGCATCCGGAACGCGCGCCGCGGCATTCCCCGCCTCCATTAACAGCGCCGAAAGCGATTGCCCCACTTCATCATGCAGCTCGCGCGAGATCGCCCGCCGCTCTTCCTCCTGCGCCGAAACCAGCCGCGCCCCCAGGTCCTGCAATTCACCTCGCGCCCGCACGCCTTCTTCGTAGCGCTTCTGCAATTCCGTTTCGAGATGCAGCGTCCGCCGGATCGTGAACGCGGCCAGCAGCAGCCCCACGCCCAGCGTCACTCCCAGCATCACGATCAGCCGCAGCCGCAAACTCCGGAACGCCGCGTCCAGCGCTTCATCGCCCGCCTGCAGTTGCCGCGTGCTGATCTTATCGATGCGGTCGAGCAGGTCCAGCATCGCCGTCCGCCTCCGCACCAGTTCGCCTGAAAGATACTCCGCGCTGCGGTTGCGCGTGTCTTTCTCTTTCATCTGCGTGATGAACTCCAGCAGTTTCCAGTACACGCTCACTTCGGCTTGCAGGCTGCGGTAAGGAACCGCCTCGGCTTTATCCAGCACCGTCGCGCCGTCCGACAGCGCGTTGTCGGTCCGCTCGCGAATTCCAGTCCAGCTCGCCACCTGGTCCGCCGCGATGTCGGGATCCGACGCCAGCAGAAAATCGCGCATCACGATCGCCGATTGATAAATCCCCGCGCGTACCTGGTCGAGCGCCCTGCTTCTCTTTACATATACGTCGCGCACCTGCGCGTCGCTCGCGCGAACCTGCCGCAGCACCAGCAGCGCATCGGCGCCCGCCACCATCATTAACACCAGTAATCCGCCGAATCCGGCGAGCAACAGGCGCCGTCCGCCGGCAATAGGCTCAATCTGCATCCGCACTTCCAGTCTATCGGACCCCGCCTGGAACAAAATACCGTCCACAGGGGATTGTGGCAATCCGTTAAAGTTAGGTGTAATGTATATAGATTCGGAAACCAAAAGAGGATTTATGAAACAAGGAACATTAGCCCTATTGGGCTTGGCTACTCTGCTGTCGACGGCTGCATGCCATAAAGCGGCGCCTGTTGCGGCGAAACCGGCCGACACTACACCGGTCGCCTCGGCTTCGGCCCCGGCTCAGGCTGCACCTTTGCAGCAGCGCCCGACGCCTGCGCCGGCCCCGCAGCAAACCGCTACCGCGCCCCCTTCGCAGTTGACGCCGGCGGAACGAGTCCGCCTGAACGAAATTCTGGCGCGCCTGAACGACGCTCTGTTTGACTACGACAAAGCTACCATTCGTGACGATGCGTCCACCGTGCTGAAGGCCGACGTCGGCGTCATTCGCGACATCCTGGCCAACTACCCCAGCCAGAAACTTCTGATTGAGGGCAACGCCGACGAGCGTGGCTCTGAGGAATACAACCTCGCCCTCGGCGACCGCCGCGCCCGCGCCGCGCAGGAATTTCTGACCCAGATGGGCATCCCTGCCTCGCAGCTAGCCCTGGTCAGCTACGGCAAGGAACGTCCGATCTGCACCGATAAGACCGAAGATTGCTGGCAACGCAACCGCCGCGTCCACGTCACAGCCGCCCCGTAAATTTTCATCACTCCTTACGGACACCTCCCGTCCCCGGCTCCAGCCAGGCACGGGAGGTTTTTGTTTTTTCTGACCGCAGGGAGCGGTTTCCCGACATTGTTTTCGAGCCACCGAACCGCCATGCGTAAGCATGCGGACTAAGCGAGAAAACCAAAACCGCTTCTATCCGCCCACGCCGCATTGCCTGGTCTTCTGTGGCGCGCGCCCCCAGGCGTGCCGCGGCTCCACTCGTGGTGCCGCCTCTTACCCTCTTGAATAGATCGATTACGATACACTGTACCTCATGCCGCGCGAGGTCCAATCTGAAAGCGGTGGAGGATCACTATGAAATGGTATTACGCCGATGCAGGCCGGCAGGTAGGCCCGGTGGAGGACGCTCAGCTCGACGAACTGCTGCGCTCCGGAGCCGTTCGTGACGACACTCTGGTATGGCGCGAAGGAATGGCCAACTGGCAGCCGCATGCCACCGCCCGCGGCGCCGCCAAACCCATTCCCATCCCCGCCGCCGTTCCCCTCTCCGCCGAAACGCGTTACTGCTCCGAGTGCGGACGCCCATTCCCGTCCCAGGAAATGGTCTCGATCGGAGCGGCCACTGTGTGCGCGCAATGCAAGCCGCTCTTTATGCAGCGCGTCCGCGAAGGCGGGCAAGCCATCGGAACGCGCCGCTACGCCGGCTTCTGGATCCGCTTCGTGGCCCTGATCATCGACACCATCATTCTTTCCGTGGTGGGTGCAATTATCACGCTTCCGATACGCCTGATCCTCGGCTTCTCCGCCGTCACCGTGGCGCAGACGCAGGACCCGCAGGCAGCGCTCGCGATGTTGCCCGCCCTGCTGGGCTTCGTCGGCATCAGTGTCCTCGTCAATTTCATTTTAGGCGTCTCCTATGAAGCCTACTTCGTATCGAAAAAGGGAGGCACCATAGGCAAGCTGGCTCTCGGCCTCCAGATCATACGGCTGGACGGATCCCGCCTCTCCGCCGGCCAGGCCGCCGGCCGCTATTTCGCCAGGATCCTCAGCGGCATCATTCTGTATATCGGCTTCATTATGGCCGGCATCGATCCCGAGAAACGCGCGCTCCATGACCGCATCTGCAATACCCTCGTGATCCACTCCAGGTAATGGCGATCGCCTGCGCATCCTGCTCCCTGCCGGTTCCAGAGGAACTCTGGAATCTCCCGGCGGAGGAAGCGGAACAAGCGCGTTGCCCCGGGTGCCGGCGGCATCTGCTGGCACTGGTCTTTCCAGCCATCGCCGAAGCGCGGCTGGGCGCCGTTCCGGCCGCTCTTCAGGGCGAGACCGAAGCCAGTTGCTTCTATCATCCCCACAGCCGCGCCGCCCAGGTATGTGCCGTTTGCGGCCGTTTTCTCTGCAACCTGTGCGATCTCGAAGTGGACGCGCATCACCTCTGCCCGCGTTGTTTTGAGACCCGCGAACCGGTCGTCACGCGCCGCTCCATGTACGATACCCAGGCTCTCGCCCTGTCCACGCTGCCCGCGCTCATGTTCTGGCCTGCGCTGGTCTCCGCGCCATGGGCTTTGTTCATGGTTATCCGCCGCTGGAACGCCCCGTCGAGCATCGTGCCAAGAACGAAAATCCGTTTCCTCCTGGCCGCCCTCTTCGCCCTGGCAGAAATCGCCTTCCTGGTTTTCGTCATCTACATGATGATCCAGACAGGCCTAAAACCCCCTCCCCGGAAGCTCTAGCCATGCGCCGCGAAAACAGCAACACTCGTGCGTGCCGCGTCGTGAATCGGTCCATCCGCCGCGGATACCTCGCCCGAAAACAGCAGAACCTGCGAAAAATTGGGGACAGCCTACTCTGTCCCAAGGGGCCGTTTTTGCGCCGCGTGGACAGAGCGGGCTGTCCCCAATTTTTCGCCCCATCCACTCAGCCCCGACGTTTTCCTTCCCATCGTCGCCCCATCTCGACACCCGCGTCCAGGATGCGTCCAGTCCCCGCACTGAAAGACACGTCTTTGGGGCCGGGCTTCAGGCGGCCGCGTCATAGAGCCGCGACCATCGGGAGCGGTCTCTTTGCGACTCCCCTCTAGCCCATGCCCTCCACCTACACCAAGCTAACCGGCCGCTGCCGCAGTCTCCTCGGCTACACCCAGTTGTGGCTGGCGCCGGACCACCTTCTGCTGCTCACCTCCACCCGCTTCTCTGAACAATACAAGCGCTTCTCCTTGACCGACATTCAATCGATCGTGGTCACCCGCCTTCCGCCGAGCTTCATCCCGCAAATCGTGATGATCCTCGCCGCGCTCGCCTGGATGTCCCTGTGGTTCGCGGTCGATTCCACTTTCGCGAAACGGTTCTTCGCGGTCTCGGGCGCTCTGGCCCTGCTCTGGCCCATCGTCGATATCGCTCGCGGCCCGCGCTGCCGCTGCTTTCTTTACACCCGTGTCAGCCGGGAACCGCTCGAGCCGGTCAACCGCGCGAAAACCGCGCGCCGTGTTCTCGGCATCGTTCGTCCCATGATCGAAGCTGTACAAGGAGCCCTCCCGCCGCGTCAATACACCTTCGAAATTCCTGTTCCCTCGGAGCCTCCGCCGCCCGAACTCGTTTCCAAGCCCGGATACCTGCCGGAAATTGTGTTCGGACTGTTTATCCTGAACGCGGCATTGATTTGGGCATCGATGCACCTTCCGAAGCTTCAGGAAATTCCCGGCTTGCTGCTCAGCACGCTGCCGGTGGAAGCCTTGTTGACCGTAGTCGCCATCCTGCGGCGCGACGCGCGCGTCGTCACCTACGTGGTGCTCATTCTGGCCATCGGTGGCATCGGTTTTGATTTCGTGACCATCGCCCGCGAGCTCGGCGGCTGGTTTATCGCGATCCAGGACAACGCGAGAACCGGCGCCAAGGCGGTCCCGGTCATGAAAATATTCCCCGCCAGCGGCCTCCGGACGACCATCGCCTATTCCTGGCGACCCGCCGCCGGCGTCATCGGACTCGCCGCAGCCTTCTGGGAGCGGCGCAGCAAATGAATATCTTGGACCAGCGCTGCCTGAATCACGCCCTGCGCGAAGCGGCGGTCCAATGTCCCTCCTGCCGCCGCTTCTTCTGCCGCGAGTGCGTCACCGAACACGCCGGCCGCATGATCTGCGGGTCCTGCGTAACCGCGCTCACCCGTAGCGAAAGCAAAACAGCGCGCGCCGCCACAGCCCGCTGGACCATCCTGGCCCTGGCCGGCATCTTGCTAGCGTGGCTGGTCTTCTATTACCTCGGCCTGACCCTGTCCCGCATCCCCTCCAAATTCCACGACGCATCCCTTTCTTCCGTTGTGGCGCGCGCCCCCAGGCGTGCCGCGTCGCCACTCGTGGCGACGCCCGGTCCGCTTCCGTCCCCCGAAGACCTCTCATGACCCGCCCCGCCCGCACCTCCATCGACATCCGAGAAGAAGCCGTACACCTCCTCCGCGCCGCCCCCGCGGAAACCGCCGCCACCTATCTCATCGGAGCCGCCCCGCTCACCCTAGCCTTCCGGTTCTTCCTCGCCGACATGAACCGC
>JBEKOZ010000138.1:0-9216 GCA_049521275.1 Bryobacteraceae bacterium
CCCCGAAAAAGCGGGCGTCCTACTCCAGCCCGGCCGGCGTCGTCTCCTCGAACAATTAACGGAGCCCGATTCCGCCGCCGGACTCGCCCGCCGCCTCGGCGTGCCGCGGCAGAAACTGAACTACCATCTGCGCGAACTGGAGCGCGAAGGCTTCCTCGAGTTGATCGAGGAACGCCGTAAAGGCAATTGCGTGGAACGCGTGGTGCGCGCCGTGGCCCGCGAATTCCTGATCGCTCCCCAGACCGGCGATCGCGTCACTGCCGACCGTTTCTCCGTCGCTTATCTCGCTTCTACTGCCGCGCGCGTGATTCGGGAGTTGGCCTCTCTCTGCATCCGCGCCCGCCGCGCCGGAAAACGCGTCGCCACGCTTACCCTGGAAACCGAGATCCGCTTCGCCAGCGCTGAATCGCGCGCCGCCTTTGCCGAAGAGTTGACCGCCTCCATTGCCCGCCTCGCGGCGAAATATCATAACGAGCGGGCCGAAGGAGGGCGCCGTTTCCGCCTGCTCTCCGCCGTTTATCCCGCCGTCAGGCTGGAAGAATCAGCCAGCGAATCCGCCAATCTGGAGTGAAATATGAGCCGATCCCACGAAACCGTTATCGATCTAAAAGCGACCCCCGAAGAAGTCTTCCGGGCCATCACCGACCCCGGACAGATTGTGAAATGGTTCTGCGACGAAGCCCGAGTCGATCCGCGCGTCGGCGGGGAATATTATTTCGCCTGGGGCGGGATGGGCGCTCGAACCACCATCACCGCCTGGGAGCCAGGTAAGCATTTCGGCACTTCGAGCGAACGTTCCAAGACCTACGGCCATAAAGGCCCGGTGGACACCGGCGTTGTACAAAAAATGTGTGTCGATTACTACATCGAAGCGCTGGACGGAGGAATCACGCGCCTCCGTCTGGTTCAGTCCGGCTTCGGCCCCGAAGCAGCCTGGGACGACGAGTTCGCCGACACGAAATCCGGCTGGGGGGACTTCCTGAAAAAGCTAAAAGAGCTGGTCGAAAAATAATCCCATGCAACGAATTGCGCTCGGCTCGCTATTGCTCATCTCGGCCTGTTTAATAGGAGGACAGGAAGCGCCCGTCAAAATGGAGCAGCGCGGCCGCATCCTCGGAATCGGCGGAGTCTTCTTCAAATCCGCTGATCGTAATCAGATGCGCGAATGGTATTCGAAGCATCTTGGACTCGCCGACAAAGGCGGAGGCATGATGCTTCCCTGGCGCGAACACGACGACCCGCAAAAGGAACACGTTACGGTTTGGACTATTTTCCCCGCTACCACTGACTATTTCCCGGCCACGCAAGCGTTCATGATCAACTACATCGTGGACGATCTGGATGCTTTGCTCGACCGCTTAAAACAAGAGGGAGTAAAGATCGACGCCAAAAGAATGAATGAATCCTACGGTCACTTTGCCTGGATCTATGACCTGGATGGGAATAAGATCGAGCTCTGGCAGCCGGCGTCCGCAAAGCCCTAAGGGCCTTCCCCTGCACGCGTGTGGGGCGGGCTATCCAGCCGGCAGCCGACTTGCAGTCGGCTCATCCGAGGATTAGATCGCGCCCAATCAATGGAGCCGCGACCATCGGGAGCGGTCAATTGCAGATCGAAGGCAGACTGACGGCGACCTCACAGGAGTAATGTCCTGGAACACCGTTTTGGCATAACTTCCCGGCACCCATAATGAAGATGACCATCGATGCCGATTCTCATAGTGCTTCCCGATTGCCAGTAAGAGTGCCTGCTGGATTCGGCATGTCGAGGCACGGCCCTTATGAAAGCACCAGCGAAAGCATCGTTGAATATCGCCGGACCGTCGTACGTATCCGTCCTCCTCTTGCTGGGACTCTTGCTCGGGAGCTGCGGGCCTTCGTACTTTCTGGCCAGTTATGAACGCGACATCAGCAGTTCCACACGGGCTATCGAGACCGCTCGCGATGACGCCCACCGCGCAGCCGCATACACCAAGCGAGGCAGTGCCTATTCGGAGAAAGCTCGTTATAGCCGGGCTTTTAAACTGATCTCAGCTGATGAATACGCTCGCCTGTTCGGTCTTGCCATCAAGGATCACGACCAGGCCATAGCGCTCGATCCCGCTAGCGCCGAGGGTTATTACAACCGCGGGGTAGCCTATTACGACCGGGCCGTCCTGGAGGTCGTGGTGAACGGCACGTTGGTAGGCAATAAGGCCACTTGGAATCTTTGGTTCGACCCGGCAATCGCCGATTTCAGAAAGGCGATCGAGAAAGACCCCCGGCACTCTCAAGCATGGGACAGACTCGGTTTAAGCCATGAAACCATCGGCGAACTCGACCAGGCCATCAACGCCTATACCGAGGAGATGGCGGTGGATCCAAAATTGGGCAAAGCCCGCTTGGCCGACGCCTACTGCGAGCGCGGCAATTCCAACCAGAAAGAGAAGAAGCATGATGCCGCCATCGCGGATTATGAGAAATCCATCGACACCGGCGCCACCGCCGACGGCTGCTCCTGCGATCCCTACAATCCACTGTTCGGACTCTACACGGCGGACCGGCGCTACGACCAGGGCTGGCTGGTTGTCCGCAAGGCGCGGAACTACGGGAAGTGGATCATGCCCGAATTGCTGGATAGATTGCAAAAGGAATCGGGACGCAAAAACTAGCCTCGTGCCAGAGGGCATTTTGCGAACTTCCATCCAGGTAGATCCTGGTAAATCGGCGCCGGCCAATCCACCCACGATTTGGCGCAGGCCCGCCTCCATCAGGACGATATCAAAGTGAAGCGTTACGCTCTGCAACTCGCGCGGTAACCGGCGCGATCAAAGTTCCCGACCCCGTGTGTGGGGCGGGCTATCCAGCCGGCAGCCGACTTACAGTCGGCTCATCCGGGGATTAGATTGCGCTTCCTCAATCAATGGAGCCGCGACCATCGGGAGCGGTCAATTGCAGATCAAAGGCAGACTGACCATGAGCACGACAAGCAATTCGCGGTTTGGTGCGTTCCCCGTCAAGTTGACGTGAGGGCGACTTCACGAGATCTATTAGCGAAGGGCGAGATCAGCGGAGACATGCGCGTTCCTCGTTCCCTTTCCGCGGTGCCGACCAATTCAACGATTTGAGCATCATACGCTCCTGTGCTCCTCTTTGCGGCGTCCCGCGATCAGCGCGATGCTGACGACGCGGCCGATGCAGAGCCGGCGCCGAGTGCGATTTTCGATGCCTTGCGGAATGATAAGATACCACCAAATCATCGTTAGACAAAACCGGAGGGATCGATGAAAGCCTGCGTTTGTTTCGCGATTCTGTTCGTTTCGGCGGCGTTCGGCCAGGTGGGAGTGGCCGGAAATGGCATCACCTGCAGCGCGTCTGTCGCCGTTCCTCCCGACCTCAGAGTTGAGGGAATTACTGAACTGACTGGCGATATCATTCTGAATTGCAGCGGAGGCAAACCGACGCCCGCAGGGCAACTTGTTACGCCGGCGAATCTCGCCCTCACGCTGAACGCCCCGATCACCAGCCGGATCCTGAACCCGAACACCGGAGCGAGCGAGGCTCTGTTGCTGATCGACGAGCCGGGTACCTCGACGAATCCGAACACACCGCAGTTGCTATGCCCGAGCATCAATGGGTGTCCGATGACCGGCAACGGAACGGGCGTCGGGAATTACAACGGCATCACCGCGCCAAACATATTTCAGGGAGTACAGAGTGGCACGAACCAAGTGACGTTCGTAGGAATTCCGATCCTGCCGCCCGGTACGACCGGGATTACCCGCATCTTTCGCATCACCAACGTTCGCGTCAACGCGGCCGCGGCATACGCGGAGAATTTTGACCTGATCAGCTATCGCGGCCCTGGAATCGTGCCAATTACAGCCAGCATCAGCCTGCCCAGCCTGGCCACGATCAACCCCGCGACGGTGGTGGTGGGGAACGCGCAGCCATCCGCGAGCATTACGCAGATGGCTCCCTTCACGGGGATCTGGTGCAACGGCGACAACGGGAATCAGATTTCGGGAGGGGCGTCGCCCTCGCCGCCCAGTCCCGTGGTGCGGTTTAGCGCCCGATTCTATGAGGGTTTTAACGGCGCCTGGAAGCCGGAGGGAACGCCGACGAACATTCCAGGTATTATCCATCCCGCGGAAAGCGCATTTGCGCCGAGCGGGTCGCAATTACCCGGCGCAGGTCAGGCGAACGGCGGAACAGTTTTGCAGGTCCAGTTTCCGAACGCGCAGCCCGGATCGACCATGAGCGTGCCCGCTCAAATGAATCTGGTGGACACGGTGAACGGAGACGTTGTAGGAAATTTTTCAATTACCTCGCCGACCGGGACCGCCACCGGAACCACGCTCATCGCGACGCCCGATTCGACGGGCACGATCACCTTTTCCGGAGAAGTGATGCAGAGGACGAGTTCCACCAATCCCGCATTTGCGGACTTCCCCGTTTTGCTGGGAGGAACGTTTTCCACCCTCCAGACGCCGTGGTACGGCGAGGCTACCTTGCAGTACCCGGTCCAGCAACTCCCGTCGGCGAACCTGTTTTATCCCTCCCAACAGATGATCCCCAGCTTCGTTCCCGTCCCCGACATCCTGAACACGCAAGCCGGCCCGACGTCACTGCTTTACCCTTTTACGGTGGCGTCCGGCTGCGCGAGCGGAGTGTCGCCCGAGCTGCGGCTCGTAAAGCCGGACCTGAGCTCAACGGGCGCGCCGGCCCCGGCTTTTATCGGCGTGACCGGCGGCACCCAGGCGACGACCCTCATCTCGCCCGTGGTTTCGAACGTCGGCGTGGTGTCGTCCGTCGCGCCCGCGGCGACCGGCATTACTCTGACGCAGGATCCCACGACGACGAACTGGCTGAACGCAAGTTTAAGCGGCACGACCACGCCCGCGACGCTGTTCCTCAGCGTGAACTATTTGGCGGCCGGGAATTATTCGACGACGCTCGAATTGAACGCCCCGGGCGGGCTCAGCTTGCCGCTGCCGGTGAGCTACAAGGTGACGCCGGGGCCGTGGTTTGAGAGGTTCGGCTTCGCCAATTCGGCGAGTTATGCGAGCGACGTCGTCGCACCGGGCGAGCCATTCGTGATCTTCGGAGGCGATGCGTTCGGTCCATCGACGCTGGCGGGGCCGACCCTCGGAACGAACGGACTGGTGACGACAACGGCGGGAAATACGCAAGTGCTCTTCGACGGTGTCGCGGCGCCACTCTATTATTCGGTGAATGCGAGTGGGATCGGGCAGGTGGCCGGGTTCGCTCCGTTCGAACTGGCGGGCAAGACGTCCACCAACGTGCAGGTGGTCTCGAACGGGGTAACGTCGCCTGCGGTTTCGATTCCGGTGATCGACACGGTGCCGGGATTGTACACCGCGAACTCCAGCGGCTCCGGTCCGGCGGCGGCGCTGAATCAGGATCTGAGCGTGAATAGTTCGACCAATCCCGCGGCGGTGGGAAGTGTGATCGTTTTGTACGGAGGCGGGGCGGGGCAGACGGCGCCGGCGGGCCGCGATGGAGGGCTCGCGGGAGTGGGTGCGCCGCTCGCGACGTTGACGCTGCCGGTGAACGTGTTTATCGACGGGATTCAGGCGACCAGCGTAGCGTATGCGGGTCCGGCGCCAGGGTTGGTGGAGGGCGTTTTTCAGATTAACGCGACGATTCCGGCGGGAGTGCGGAGCGGGACGAATGTCCCGGTGGTGGTGCAGATTGAGGATAAAGTCACGCAGCCGGGAGTGACCATCGCGACCAAGTAAGGGCTGAAAGCGACAGCCTGAAGCGACTCCTTCGCAGATCCAGTGAAAGAGCCAGACTGGTGGCTTGTCGCAGTGCGCAAAATTGGGGACTGCCTACTCTGTCCCAAGGCGCCGCCAGATACCCGGCGAAAACGAGCGGGCTGTTCCCAATTTTGCGCCCCATCCACTCAGCCCCGCCGCGTTCTCATTTCCATCGTTGCCCGATCTCCGGGCCAGGGAAACTCTCTTGCGTGCCACGTCTGCGCCCGCACAGGCTTAAAAACCACATACTAACGTTTTCGCTGCGACAGGCCACTACTGTATCCCTTTCGACAAGATTGTGTGCCCGGCCTTCGCGTTAAGCCATTTTGGGAAAGCCCGCCGCGAAGCGGAGTGCCCTTCGTCACATTGAGCAAGGAGCCGCCTCAGGCCGTCCCTTTGGACCCGGCCGTCCGCGTGTGGGGCGGGCTATCCAGCCGGCAGCCGACTTCCAGTCGGCTCGTCCGTGAACGAGATTGCGCCCGCCCTTTCAATGGAGCCGCGACCATCGGGAGCGGTCAATTGCAGACTACCCTCAAGCAATTCGCAATTTGGGGGCTACCAGTCAAGTTGACGTGACGGCGACATTACAGGAGGAATGTCCTAGAACGCCGTATCTCGGGAGCGACTTGGATTGCCGGATGCGGCGGACGTTGCTCGGAAGCTTCGTACGAGTAGCCGACGATCCACCCAGTGGCTACGGTAAACACTACGCCGTTGATCTTGGGTTGACGGAGGACCGGGCACGCGCGCCTCTCCACAGTGGAGTGACTAGCGCACGGGCTGCCTCGATGGCGGACATACACGATCATTATGGATGAGACAGGTCAACTCGGTATCTGCCAGCTTCTTACTGCGATCCGTAAGCGGCACGAATTTCATTCGCGACTGAGCCAAGCTCATCCTGGGTGGAAAACCCGCCGTCGTTTGCCAAGAGTACGATTCCGATCTTCGACTCCGGGTAAAGCACCAGATGACTGGACATTCCAAATGCGCCCCCGCTTTCCCAGAGCTTCCGTTCGCCACCTTCCCGTGTCATGTACCAGACCAAACCGTCCTGGACACCCTCGCCACTGCCGAAAATCGCAGAATGGGATTGCTTGATCACGGGATCGCTCTCGTCAAGCTGCCAGCCGATGTATCGCACCATATCCCTGGCACTTGAATATAAACCTCCGGCCGCTCCAGCGTTCAAGAGATGGTAGGGCATCGGTTTGCCGCTTGGGCTATAACCTTGCACTAGGAGCCATGCATTTTGCGGCGACACCATTAGGTCGGTTTGCTTCATTCCGAGGGGACCCAGGATTTTCGCCTTTAGCAATTTCTCGAGGGACTCATGATATACCTGTTGCAGCCCGAAGCCAATCAGCTTGATTCCAAAGTTTGAGTAGACGAACTCGTTTCCGGGCTCACTGCGCAACCTGACCTCGTGCAGTGCGCGCAAATAGGCCGCGTCATCGTACGACTTTTCCAACTCAATCAGCTGAAACGGCAAAGCATCGAAGTTCGGATTCTTAAACAGCTCATCCGTGTCCGGAACATTCTTCGGGAGGCCCGCCCTGTGCGCTGCAAGTGACCTCAGGGAGATAAACTTTCCATCCTTTTCCAGGTTCGGGTACGGCGTTCCTAGGTAATCTCTGAAATCACCGTCAAGCGTCATCTTTCCATCAACCACTGCCCCGCTGGCGAGGGCTCCCGTGAACGTCTTCGTGATCGATGCAATTTCATAAAGGCTCCTTTGGTCCGGCACGCGAACTTTCGATTTGCTCGTCGTCCCGTAATCATAAAAGGCACTCTTGCCATGAATGTAAATTCCAATTGAGAGTCCGACGTGTTGATCCTTCGCAAAGAATTCGCTGACAGCCTTGTTGACAGCTTTGTCGAGAGCGGTTCGCGCCGGGTTGTCTGACGGCAACTGCCCGAAGGCTGGGCGGGCAGCCATCACCAGGCCAACCGCGAGGACCAGCCGGAAAATCTGCGCAATCAATCTAATTCGGTTTGTTGCCAGAAAGAGCATAGTTTCTGCACCCACCCTTTCTTCTACGTTTACTCACAATCCGACAAGAGGTTACATGCGAGGAACAGATTACCAAGGATCAGTCGCGCAGCGTTTACAGATGCGTCGGCTTCGGGCGTCTCACGCGCCACTCGTACAAAGTTCCGACCGAGGACACGAGCCAGAAGTCCGGTTCTAGGAAATTTGGCGGCGAAGCTGACTGGATAGATCCTGATAAACGCCGCGCCCGGAAGCACTCAGCCAGCCTGTCCGCAACCCGTCGACCCGCCCACAACCTCTTCGAAAACTTCGAGCATTAACAACCAAAACCCGCACCCCAACTCCCCTCCAATCAACGACCTCCCACTTCCACCCACCCCCTCCAGCCGCCCCCCGCTGTTACAACCTTACCGAAAGGACACTATATGTCACCCGCAGAAATCAACAGAGCCAACGCTCAGCACTCCACCGGCCCCAAAACCGCCGACGGCAAGAAACGATCTTCCCTCAACGCCCTCCGCCATGGACTCACCGGCCAACTGGTCGTGATGCCGACGGAGGACCTCGAAGCCTACCAGCGTCACCTCGCCTCATTCACCGACGAGTACCAGCCCAAGGCAGCCACCGAAGCCCATCTCGTCCAAGCCCTGGCAGACGCCTCCTGGCGACTCAACCGCGTCGCCATCCTCGAAGCGAATCTCCTCACCCTCGCCGCTGCCCGCCAGCCGGACCCTCTCGACGACGCTCCTGGCCAGATCCAGGCCGCCATGGCAATCGTCGCGTCCCTTGAAAGCCAGTCGAAAGCCCTGGCGAACCTCAGCCTCCACAGCCAGCGTCTGTCCCGCCAGTTCGAAAAGACAGTCGTACAGCTCCGCGAGCTTCAGAAAGTCCGCCTCGCTCAGGAAAAGCACGACCTGAACAACCTTCTGAACATCATGGAAATGTTTGAAGGACAAGGAGAACCTTACTGCCCGACCGACGATGGCTTCGTTTTTTCGGAAGCCCAAATCGAAGCAGCCCAACGCGCCCGCAACCGCGAACGCCTGGCCCTGGAAGCCTACGAAACCTCCCTGGCATAGCGTCCGGCTCACTGTCAATCTGCCTCTACTCCCAAAAGCCGGAAAATGACACAGGTAAAATAAAAACATGCAGCCAGAGCAGGAGTTCTACCGCATCCAGAAGCTCCCCCCTTACGTCTTCGCGGTCATCAATGAGATGAAGGCCAAGGCGCGGGCGGCGGGGCTCGACGTGGTCGACCTCGGCATGGGAAATCCGGACGGGGCCACGCCGCGTCCCATCGTCAATAAGCTCATCGAGGCGGCCCGCAACGCGCGCAATCACCGCTACTCTACGTCCAAGGGCATTGCGCGTCTGCGCGAGGAAATCGTCAAGCGCTACCAGAAAAACTACGGCGTCGAGCTCGACTCCGAGAAGGAAGCCATCGTGACGATCGGCGCCAAGGAC
>JBEKOZ010000139.1:0-9206 GCA_049521275.1 Bryobacteraceae bacterium
TCTGGCAACATGGTTGTGGTCTGGAAACTGCCGGAGTAGGCGACGCAAGTTCCGGGCGGAGGCGGCAGCATGAGCGGCGATGAGCGGGCATTGGCGGCGACGTTCGCAAACGATATGACTGCTTCATCATAGATGGACTCGACCGGTGGGTCGGCCGATTTCATGAGGGTTCGAGAAAATACAGCGACCAGCAGGCGATTGGGCGCGGCGTCTGCAATCGAACCAGAAATAAATGGATCCTCGCACCGACCTCGTGGGTCGATCGCCACGGTCACGACATTGCTGGCCCGTTTCGGCGCCGCGTGCACGTAGACCGGTACGCTACAGCCGGCTGGCGCATCCCAGGGAATCGCAAATTGCAATTCCTCCTCGCCTGGTCGTTCCGTCTTACGCGCCGTCGCCGGACTGGAGCGTCCGCCTACAAGCACGCGAATCGCGGTAGCCGGGCCAAGTCCGGTGGCTGCCAGAACTACACGCTGTCCCGGGCGCGCAGCGTTGCTGCGCGCATTCGCGGTCCGCTTTCCCTGCGCGTCAAGATTGTCGATGCGTCCTGGTCCCCAGCCTTCGCCGTTCCGGCTGTACAGGCCCGGATTGGAAGTCGCGATTTCGACAGGAAAAAGCACGCTGCTGCCGTTGGCGATCACGGTGAGAGTGGCCGCGCCCAGGGGAGCATCCTGAGGGATGCGGGCCAGGATCAGCGTAGCGCCCGCCGAGAGAATCGTCAGGGGAATGTTCGAATCGCCGTGGTGCAACACGACGGCGGTCTTTCCGTCGCCTGCGACCAGCCGCACGCCGCGAACTTCGATCCGCGCACCGCGCGCCAGTACACCACCGGCGAGTGACGGCACAATCTGACTCGCCTGATTCACGACGCCGTTCTGACCGATGGCGGGCGGCTGCGCTTCGAGGCGCCAGCCGACACACAGGACGCACACGAATATCAGGCTGCGACGCATGTATTCAAAGTTTAGGATAAGGGAGTGCGATTTGCGCGGACAGCGGAGAGAATTGCGTGGCGGGATCTGAAAGCCTCGCCCGGCCAATGGGGCTTCACGGTCGTTATCATCGCCCTGAGTTTCGCCAGCCTCAGCGGGGTGCGCAGCGCCGCTGTCACGGTGAAGGACGGCCTCTCGCACGGCTCCCGCCAATGGCTCGCCGCCGATGTGAGCGTCAGCCTGGACAACCTGCCGGACCAGGATCAATTGGCGGGTCTCGATCAACTGCGGTCGAGCGGAATCGATTGGACCCTGGTCACCTCCGCGATGAGCACAGCGGCGTCTGAAAATTCGCCAGATCCCGTATTCGCCATCGTCAAGGCGGCCGACCCCGCCGCGTACCCGTATTACGGACAGCTTTTGCTGGACCCTCCGAAATCGCTGCCGGAAGCTCTTACGGAGGAGACGACGGTGGTCTCCGAGGACATCCTAGCGCGGCTCTCGGTGCGCACCGGAGACCGGATTCGCATCGGCGCGCAGTTTTTTAGAATCGCCGCGGTGATCCGTTTGGAGCCGGACCGGTTCGTCGCGATCCCGGGCGCGGGAATGCGCTGTATTTTGTCGCGCGAGGGTTACGCTCGCTCCGGTATCGCGCGCGGCGGCAGCTCCGAATTCCACCGTGTCTTATTGCGTTTGCCCTCCGCTGCCGCACTCGATGACGTGCTTAGAAAATTGGAAACATGGTTCCCCGGCGCCAACATCGCCGACTATCGGGACGCCAATCCGCAGTTTGTCTGGGCCGTGGGAACCGCTCTGTCTCTACTAAGTCTTCCGCCTTTCCTCGCTCTTGTCGTAGGCGCTTTCGGCATCGCGATTGCCGTTCGCGCTCACGTCGAGCAGCGTTTGAATATGGCTGCCGTTCTCAAAATGCTGGGCGGACGCAGCGCGCAGATCGCCGCCATTTTCGCGATGCAAATCTTCGCGATGGTGGGAATCGGGATTTTGATCGGGATTCCCTTGGGCCTAATCGCCAAGAATTCGATGCTGACCTTCGCCAACAGTTTCGCGCCGTTTCCGGCGGAAGGATTCAGCCTGCGGGAGATCGGCGAAGGCGCGGGCGTGGCCTTGCTCGCGATTCTCCCCGCCCTGGTGCGCCCGTTCCTGTTGATCCGCAATCTCAGCCCGGCGGCCGTCCTGCGCAGAAACAGCGAGGAGCGCACCCTCGAACGGATGCGCGCGCCGGCAGGCCTGAAAATCGTGACGGTCGTCGCTTTCGGCTCCTTCCTTTTGATCGGCGCGACCATGCTGAGGTCCTGGGATTCAGCCGCGTTCATCCTGGCAGCGCAGGCTGCGAACGCCGCCGCCGTGTGGCTTTTCGCAACCGTCGGCCTGAAGTTAATGCGGGGAATTGCGTCGAGCCCCGTTCTTGCGGGATCACTGCGCTACGGATTCGCGAGTCTTTATCGGCCAACGAATCGCTCGCGCGCGCTGATCGTCGCGGTTGGGACCGGACTCGCTACGCTCGTGGGGACCTTCGAAACCCATGATGCCGTGGCGCGCGCCATTGTCGAAACGCTGCCCTTCGACCGCGCCAATCTGCTGATCGCGGACGTGGACGGGTCCCAGAGCCGAAGTCTTCCAGCCGTGCTCAAATCGGTCGCGGGAGCCGAAGGAGAGGCGGAGCTGCTGAATCTCGCCTGGATACGACTCGAGAAAATCAACGGCGTGGAACTAAGCGCCCTCGGAACCCGCGGCGACCTCATTCCCCGGCAGTGGCTGACGTCCTGCGAGACTGCGACTTCCGCTCCCTCGGGCGCGATCATTTCGTCTACCACGGCCAAGCTGACTGGCGCGAAGATCGGGTCCTCCATCGAATTCAAGGGCGCAAACGGCCCCTTCGACGTGACAGTCACCGCCATTCGCGGCGTCGACCCGATGCAGGAGCTATGGCACTCCTTTACGCTCGACTGCCGGGTGCTCAATGGCCAAAGTATCTTCCATGACGCGGCGATCCGGGTGCGCCCCGATCATCTGGCTGCCGCCGCACGCGATCTGCGCACTCGCTATCCAGCGCTGGCGGTAATTTCGGCGGAAGATCTGGCCGCCACCGTTTCGGATTTAACGCGTCAGACCGAACATCTAGTGCGGCTGCTTGCCTGGTATACGCTGGCCGCGGGAATTACGGTGCT
Organism: Bryobacteraceae bacterium; assembly: GCA_049521275.1. Classification (GTDB taxonomy): domain Bacteria; phylum Acidobacteriota; class Terriglobia; order Bryobacterales; family Bryobacteraceae; genus Palsa-187. Next base: position 3,125 of record JBEKOZ010000139.1, read on the forward strand.
GATCGCGATTGTAGTGGCGTCACGCGCGGCGCGCGGCGAAGAGATCGCGATGCTGCGGGCACTCGGCGCGACGCGAAGATGGATCCGAAGCGCGTACCTCAGCGAATTTGCCGCTGTGGGGTTTCTCGCCGGCTTGGCCGGGGGCTTGCTAACAAGCGGATTCGAGAGCTTGTTGCTGAGCGTCATTTTCCATCGTCCAACGATCGTATTCCAATCAACCGTCGTAGTTGTGTCGGTAGTGGTTTCAGCGGTCGTCGCCGCCGGCGCCGCGTGGATTCCGGTTCAACCTTTGCTGAAGCGTACGCCCTTGGAAGTGCTCCGGCGCCTCAGGGGCGCCTAGGTCACACGTCACGGCGCATATGGGAGCCCAGCAGGATCCATGCCTCTACGCACGTGTGCCGGGATCGCCGTAGCTCAACCACATCATTAGGCGATCGGGACGGGCGCGCAGCGCTTAATGAGAAAGAGGGCTCGTCCGCTTCGGTACCCGAGAATTGATAAACTTGGCGCTATAGCGGATCTGGCGCGAAGAATAAAGACTCTTGCGGATCAGCGTTTCCGCCTCTGATGGGCTGATGGTCTCGGGCGGCCTGTCTGCTGAGTGAAGGGAACTTGCCGAAGTTTAGCATCGTCATTGCCGCTTACAACCGGGAACACCAGCTTCCCCGTGCCATTAGAAGCTGCCTCGTTCAAGGCTATGCCGACTTGGAAGTGACCGTTGTGGATGACGGTTCCACGGATGGTTCTTACGCGGTCGCCGCAGCGATCGAAGATCCGCGCCTAAAGGTGATACGGCACACGTCCAATCAAGGCGCCAACGCCGCCCGCAACACGGGCACCCTGGCCGCCGCCGGAGAGTGGATTATAAGCCTCGATAGTGACGATGAATTGGCTCCGGACTCGCTCGAAACCATTGCCACGATTGCGGAAACAGTTCCCCATGACGTGCACCGCATTGGTTTCATGTATAGCCGTGACGACGGCCGCGTCTCGCCCTTACCGGGACTCCGCGAGCAGGTTGTGGATTACGCTGCGTATATCGCATGGATGGAAGGGCGCCAGTTGTGGGACTTCCTCATGTGCACAAGAAAGTGCACCTTCGAGAACACAAAATTTCCGGAAGGCCTGTGGACGGATTTAGCGCTCTATCAATTGGATTTTGCGAAGCGCTACAAGACTCTGTTCCGCGAAGAGATTGTCGCCGTCGTGCACACGGACGCATCAAACCGGTTGAGTTATCGGCGCCGGAGCCGCAAATATTCTTCGATGTCGGCGGCCAGCTTCGGCAGGGAATTGGACGACCTCCTCGACCGTCACGGCGAAGGACTGCGCCGGTTCGCGCCGAATACTTTTCAGATGTACCGCCGCATGCGAGCGGCTTGCCACTTTCTCGAAGGCAACCGCATTGCCGGAGCGAGGGGGATGCTCGACTGCCTGCGCCAAACCCCGTTCCTTGTCGAAGCGTGGGTGCTGTTCGTCCTCGGCCTTGCCAACCGTGGCGCGCTGGCGGCGGCCCGCTCCTGGAGGAGGCCGGCTACATGAATTCCTACGCCGGCGGGGTTGCCCCCTTCTGGTCCGCCATCCTCACTTTTCATTCTCTGGATCGCAGCGGCCAACTGTTTTCGACTTCTCCGGAGGTGTTTCGAATGCAGGTCGGCGCGCTGCTGGAAGCGCGCATCCCTATCGTGCCGCTCGAGCAAATTCAGCAAGTCGACGGCGCGGTCGCTTTTCGAATTCCGAGGTAGATCAGAACGCCATTGCCCCGCGAGCCTTGCCGCCCGCGAGTTCGACCTTGCCTGTGGAACGGAACTGGCGATGGTCGGTGAAAACGCCGATCCTTTCAACTTGCCGCGCATCTTCGAATTTTATCTTCGCAGCCGGTTTTGGCTCTCCAGGCCCACCCGGCCGGTAGGAAGCCGCTACGTCGCCACGCGGAGATGGATCACAGGAGCGCGCGCGGTATTCTCGCGGACAGTTCGTTCATGCATCTGACCCGGTTCTATAGGTACCGCCGGATCGGAGAAGCGATTCAACACCGATTGCTGGGCCGCATTCTCGGCATCAGCGGCATCGCTAATTTTCAGACCTGGATCGATCGGGAGAAATCCGAAATCGTCGAGGTGTCGTTCCCGCAAGTCGATATGCAGAACCTTCCGTTCGCCGACGAACAGTTCGACGTGGTCATCAGCGATCAGGTGATCACTCACCTCGAAAACCCGCATCGAGCTCTGAGCGAGGCGTTCCGGGTGCTTAAACCTGGCGGGATCGGCATCCACACGACTCGTGTTTACGGTCCGTCGGACCTCCGCCCGTCCGACTATTTTCGCTTCACTACGGAGGGACTCGGCACCGCATGCCCGCGCGGGATTTCCGTTCTGCAATTGGAATCCTGGGGCAACCGCTTTGCCATCTTTCTCATGCTGATCCACGATGAATTTTTCCGCTTCATGGAAATCCCGGACCGCCCCGGCATTCGCAGCTGGCTCGCCATGTATAACGAAAAGGGCTTTGAGATTCACACCTGGATCGTAGCTCGCAAGTCCGAGCCAGCTCCAGCAAGTCACTCTAGGATAAGTGTCTGACGGAGGGAGACGAAGGTTCACTGGGATATTGGGGAGTCCTCACTGCGATCCCGCAGACATGGCAAAGCAACCCGATTGTGAAGGAGATCCCGTTATAGAAGTGGTAGAAGAGGTGAAAGGGGAGGGCTGCCAGCATGAAGGGAACACCTCGCGTTCCAGCCAGAAATAGAAAGAATTGGCTGTTAATCACACCCAGGATCGCCACGATGAGGAAGCAGAGAAAGACCAACCTGTGGGCCGGCAAATAGCAGGCCGCAAGAAAGACCGAACCACCGGTGTATACCAGAGTGAACGGGAGCAGCAGCTTGCGTCTCGGGCCGCCATCCGCATAGCGATGCTTGGCCAGCAGCAGCAACGGACAAACGAGGAGCGGAGGGATGATACCGAACATGCGGTAGAAATAGGCCAGGGCCACAATAAGCCCCACAACAAGAACAAACAGGACAGCTGCGATGCGCGGCCGGTCCGGAGCGGCGAATTCGACCCACCAGCGGGTGAGGAGCCCGAAGGTGATCGCAAACAAGGGGATCAAGAAGTAGCCTCCCCAGTACACGCCCGCGACACCCGCCAGTGTGACCAGAAGGAAGACCAAGGCAACGCTAACCCGCTGGCTGAGCTGCAGATTCAGATCAGTAGGCATGCAGCGGTCGCGCAAGATAAGCTCGGTCCATGGAATCCCGCGATCCAGGATATCGGTCTTCACCAGCCTCCAAAACGTCCACCGCTTCAAGTGTTTCACCTGCAACGAACGGTCCAATATAATTTTCCGGCCCGCCCGGATCAGGCGGTAGCCGAGTTCGATGTCCTCGATCGCCGGGCGTGTGAAGGCCTCGTCGAACCCGTTATGCTCCAGAAAAAGATCACGCCTGATCGCTCCGCATCCGCTCCAGAAGGTTGAGGCTCTTTCACGACCTGTCTGGTGAACGTAGGCGTGCATCAAGTTTCGGTATTGAGAAAGAAAATCGGGCGATTGAGGATCATTATCGTAGGAACCGATCAATGCATCGAGTGCCGGATCGGACTCGAAGCTCTCTATGATCTTTCGCAGCGTATAGCTATGGACGCATACGTCCGCATCGAGGAACAGCAGCACATTGCCGGTTGCCGCCTTGGCGCCGAGGTTTCGCGCAAACGCCGGGCCGTGCCGGTCTGAGGCGAGTACGCTCACACCAAAATCGGCGGCAAATCTCCCGGTGTTGTCATTCGACCCATCGTCCACGACAATGATCTCGAAGACGTCCTCACGGCTCCGGCGCAAGGCGTCGAGGCAGGATTTTAGTCGCGGACCCGCATTGTAGGCTGGAATTACAACCGAAATTCGAACCTCCACGAGACCTAAGGTCCTCCCTTTCGCGTCGGCTTCAGCCATGCCGACGCGATCATCCTCAAAACCCAGCGTTCAGTCTACACGAACCCCGAAGTGCGCTGCTGAGCGCACTCGCAGCCACCTACACTGCCTGAAAGGTCAGGCAGTACGAGTGATCGAAAACGCCTCTCCTCGGGCGTCTACCTCTGTCGCCGACATCGGATAAGCTATAATTCGTCCCTTGAACGCTTTTGCTCCCGTCCCGTTTGGGTTTCGCCCTGGCTGCTGATTGCGGCGTCTGGGCCGTTCAAACAGAAGAAGAGAAAATTGGAGCCCGCGGGTAAGAGCCACTGAAGGATAGGGTAGATCGCTTGCCATGGCACAATCCCGCTTCTCCATCGTGATCCCGACGTACCGGAGACCCGATCAATTGGCTCGTTGCCTGGATGCGATCGGGCTGCTTGACTACCCGCGCGACGGATTCGAGGTCGTCGTGGTCAGCGACGAAGCGAACTCGACCTCTGTGACGATTGCGGTGGGCCACCTCGCCACGCTCCCGTTACGGGTTGTCAATCAAGACCATAGCGGCCCTGCTCGGGCACGCAACACCGGCGCCGCTGCGACAACGGGAGAGTTCCTCCTCTTTCTGGACGATGACTGTGCTCCCGCCCCCGATTGGCTTCGTCAATGGGATTTGCACGCCTCGCGGCATCCCGGCTCGGCGGCGGGTGGAGGCACTCGGAATGCCCTCCGAAACAATCTTTACTCGAGCGCCACGCATGCGCTGGTGGAGTATATGCAACAGTCCTCTGACGCCGGTAAATCGGACCTGGCTTTTCTCGCATCGAATAACCTCTGTCTTCCCGCGGACCGGTTTCGTGCTCTCGGTGGATTTTCAACCACTTTCCCGCTGGCCGCCGCGGAGGATCGAGACTTCTGCGATCGTTGGCGCACACGCGGTTGGCCTCTACTCCGCGCGGAACTCGCGGTCGTACACCATGCTCACCAGCTCACTTTCAGCGGCTTTTGGCGGCAGCAACGTAATTATGGCCGCGGCGCCTTCCAATTGCACCGGGAGCGGCTCGCCAGAAACCAGCTCGCAGGGATCGGCCACCTGGAGTTTTACGTCAATCTAATCCTTTTTCCGTGGAACCGTGAGAATCCGTGGCGCGCCCTGCTATTGTCCACGCTGTTGGTCCTTGCCCAAGTTGCGAGCGCCACCGGTTACGCCGGCGAATGGCGCCGCGGCCTCAGGCGTTGACAGCGAGCACGGTTCAGGCTGTGCCCAGAAATGTGCTCACGGCGGCCAAAGAGTATGTTTCTCCGTTGAGGATTGCGATCCTTTCGATGCGGACTGGCAACATGGACAAGCCTTTTGCGTGGCTGAATCGCGCAGTCGAGGATCGCAACGCCGGGCTGGTGTATCTCACTCCGTTCCGATCCCCGGTTCGCCGGGATTGCCACCCGTGTGGTGCTGAAGACGGGGGTCCGCTAACTCGCCGTCTCGCAGGCGCTCTGACCGGGGTTGACCTTCCCCGGTCCGCCTCTATTGTTGGTAATTGAGTCAGGTATTAATAGACCGGGCAAGGTCCCACAAAAGCCACTTTGCACTGGTCGCCGCTCATAGGACCTCCGCCAAAAGGTTTTGGCAGGCCTGTAGTCGGGCGGCGGCGGCCTTGTAGACTCCATGCACCGTCCCGGAACTCGAACGCGTCCTACCTGCATTTTTGGGCCACGATAATTTCTCCGAATCGCCGGCGTCGATGGACTACGGCGTTTCGGGGGGGGGATTGGACAACACCGTCAATGCGTCGGTAACACATGGTCGAGGTCTGCGAGGTTCGTGCAAACCGATATGGGGGCGGTGGGTTCAGGTATCTAGAACGGCCTAAAGCTACTTTCTTCTTTTTTCTCTCGCACAGTGGCGCTTGCCGTCGTTCTGATGTGATCGTCTCACCGGGAGCCCGGGGTTCCCAGCAAGGGCACTCAAGATATCTACACATACATCCTTCTCCGAGCCGTTGTCCACTTCCAATAATCCGGCGCTCGACCACTTCTCGATCGGACGTTAATGTGTAACATCTGGCGGTTGATTTGCCACTTCTGCTGGTGGGACCGGCAGAAAAAGCCTTATGGATGGGGTTCGCTTCTTCGCCACCGTTCCCGCAGAACGTCGCTAGTATATTCATCGAAC
>JBEKOZ010000140.1:0-9200 GCA_049521275.1 Bryobacteraceae bacterium
CGATGATCAGGACGACGACTAGATTTACGAGCGGCATGTTTTTTCCCTCAGCGTGTCAAGAGGCAATTGGCGATCCAATTCAAGATCGGTTCAACCGGCGGCCCCGATCCCGTCCTGTTCGGCTGCCGCGATGGTAAAGGAAAAAGCTGATCCTACCCCGGGTTTGGACTCCAGCCAGATCAAGCCCCCCATGCCTTCCACGATATTCTTACAGACCGCCAGCCCGAGACCGGTGCCGGGGACCTCCCGATTTCCCAGTCGCACGAAAGGCATGAAAACGCGATCCTGATCCTCCCGCGCGATGCCGATGCCCCGGTCCTCAACCTTGATGACCCAGTCCGGTCCACGCCGTTCTGCGCTCAAGCGAACGTCCGGCGACTCCTTGCCGTGATATTTCACCGCATTCCCGATCAGGTTCTGGAAGAGGCGCACCAAATTGCTCTCGTTGCCGCGCACGACCGGCATCCGGTCCACCGTAATCGATGCGCCACTCTGCTGGATTTCGAGCGCCAGATTCTGCCGGGCTTGGTCGACGGCATCCTGGAGGTTGATGCGCCCGGGCGGTTCCCGCATCCCGGTGCTGGCAAACGAAAGCAAATCATCGATCAAAGTGGACATCCGCGCAGTGCCGTCTACAATGAACTTGGCGATCTGCGTGGTATTCGCGTCCATTTGCGTTTCCTCGACCAGCATGGCCGTATAGGAGGAAATCGCTCGCAGAGGCTCCCGCAAATCGTGCGCCGCGACGTAGGCAAACTCCTCCAGCCTCGTGTTCGAGCGCGCCAGTTCCTCGGCGTGCAGTTTTCTTTCCTCCTCCGCTGCCTTCCGCGCATCGATGTTCCGCTGATTCACCACGATTGCCTGGACTTCGGCTTCGAGCAGCAGGTTCGAAACGGTGCTCTCCACCCAGGAATAGTTGCCGTCTTTATTGAGGATACGGGCGTCCCATTGCAGGGGACCGTGGTTGGCGAGCACCTGCTCGAGAGCCCGCCTGGAATCGTCGCGATCTTCGGGATGAATCAGTTCCAGGCAGTTCCGTCCTACGAGTTCCTCCGGCTGATATCCGAAAATCCTGGCAGTGGACGCACTCCCGTACAGTATTTCGCCCTGTGGATCGATCACGGAGATCGCATCGGGGCTGTGCTCAATAAGAGATCGAAAGCCCTGGAAAGATGCCGCCATTCTCACGCCTTTCGCTTAGATGTCGGAAGAACTTTATTAAGCAATTCATGCACCGAAACGAATTGCCAGGTTGCGGTATCGTATTAAAGGATAAGTTCCTGACTTTGGCTTAAGTAGTGGTAGTGGAAAGTCCCTGTGTGGGCGGGCGCCGTCCCGGTTGCTTTGGTGCAGGACATTGCAAATACGACCTTGCAACCGAAGTGCCTTAAACTTTGGCCCGTCCAAACAACGCGCCCCAGCGAAGCTCGGGATGTGCGGCGTCTCGCTTCTGCCCATCGCGATTCGACCATGGGCGGTCGCACGACGATGGGGCGTCATCTTAGACAGCAAAGGAGCTTGGGATACGCCATGCGACCAAATATGGTCGTGCTAGATGCGCGCGAACTGATTTAGTGGTAACATACATTCACCGCCATTACGGTCCACTGGCAAACATGGGCACCCCGGCCGCGTGTTCCCCAGCAGTGGGCTTCTCTGGATCTGCGGGTTAAAGGGGAATCGCTATGGCCTCTCAGCCGAAAGGCACGAGTTGGCTCTCAGAACACGGTCCAATCGAACTCGAACTCCTGTTCCGCGCGATCGTATTCTATCCGTCCGCGCCCGTACTGCTGACGGACGACGCCCGCCAGAATCGGGACGCCAGCATCGGCGCCGGCAAACTCCTGGGTCTCCCGCGGGACAAGATCATTGGGCGCAGTCTGGACGATTTTACAGAGCCTGGCCTGAAGCCGGCCATAGCGGAACGCTGGAATACATTTCTCGAGGAGGGCCGGCAGGAAGGAACGCTGCAACTTGTCGGTTCCGACGGAAATTCGCGGAACGTCGAGTATCTGGCCAAGGGAAACGTATTACCCGTCTGGCATGTCCTGGCGCTGCGTGAAAAAGCTTCTGACGCGCCGGCGGACAGTGAACCCGCCAAGATTCCGGCCTGGGTGCAGGATTATGCATTGTTCCTGCTGGATGCCGATGGACGCGTATTCGCCTGGTATCAAGGGGCGGAGCGCATCTACGGCTACAAAGATGGCGAAATGATCGGCCAATCCGTCTCCCTTTTCGAAACCGGCGAAGACGTTCGCTATAGCCAGCAGGAACAATTGAGGCGAGCCGCGGGGGAGGGTCATTTCGGCGCCGAGGGCTGGCAGGTGAAGAAGGACGGATCGCGCTTCTGGGCCAACACCATCACCATGGCGCTGAGAGACGGCGACGGAACGTTGCAAGGCTACGCCAGAGTCGTCCGCGACTTCACCGATCGTCATGAGAAAGACGAAAAGCTGCGACGCGAGCGCGCCCACCGCCGGCCTTTGCCGGTGGAATCGACGATTGCCGGTATCGTTTCCGGTGAGTTTGACCGGATTCCGGAGGCGAACGACGCGTTTCTCGATCTCGTCGGATACAGCCGCGCGGATTTGCAGGCTGGCCGGCTCCACTGGCCGGAACTCACGCCGGCGGAATTCGCCCCACTGGATGAACTGGCCCATGAAGAAGGTCTGCGATTCGGAGCCTGCACCCCTTTCGAAAAGGAATTGATTCGCAAAGACGGATCCCGGGTCGCGGTGCTGGTCGCCACCGCGGTGTTGAAGCTGTCTCCGTTCCGCTGGATCACCTTCGTGCAGGACCTGAGCGAACGCGACCGGGTGGAGGCTGTTGACGACGAAAATCTTGAACTCCAGAAGGGCTTCGAGGAAATTGTAGGCAGTAGCGCGGCTCTCAGGCGGGTTCAGCGGCAGGTGGAAGTGGTCGCTCCCACCGACGCGACTGTCTTAATCCTGGGAGAAACGGGCACGGGCAAAGAACTCGTCGCGCGAGCCGTCCATAGAATGAGTCCCCGCAGAAATTCTCCTTTTATCACCTTGAACTGTGCCGCCATTCCGACCGGGCTGCTCGAAAGCGAGCTGTTCGGCTACGAGAGAGGCGCGTTTACCGGGGCCTTGTCGCAAAAGATCGGACGCTTCGAGATGGCTCATCGGGGGACCCTCTTTCTCGACGAAGTGGGCGACATCCCTCTGGATCTGCAGCCCAAACTGCTGCGGGCTCTTCAAGAAAAGTCCTTCGAGAGATTGGGAGGCACCCGAACCATCCCCATCGACGTCCGGCTACTGGCGGCAACGAACCGGAATCTTACGCAAATGTTGGGCGACAAACTGTTCCGCAGCGATCTATATTACCGGCTGAAAGTGTTCCCGATCACGACGCCGCCCTTGCGGGATCATCCCGAAGATATTCCGATACTCGCCCGGCACTTTACCAAGAAGTATGCGGCAAAAATGGACCGGAAAATCGATAAAATTCCGGCAGACACGATGCGAGCTCTGGTCAGTTGGCCGTGGCCCGGAAATGTGCGGGAACTGGAGAACTTTATCGAGCGGTCGGTGATCCTTTCGCGGGGTCCCAATCTTCGCGCTCCGCTGGGTGAACTGCGCGCCGGCGAGGGCGAGGCCTCTGGCGGTTCGACGCTCGAGGAAGTGGAGCGGGATTACATCTTGCGCGTTTTCCGGGAGACCGGCGGTGTTGTGAGCACCACGGCCGCTCGTCTCGGGATGCCGCGGACGACCTTGAACGCGATGATGAAGAAGCTGCGCATCTCCCGGACCGATCTTTAAAAATTGACGGACATGAATCTGCGGCTGGTGGCTGTTTGCATTCTGGGCGGAGCACTCCTGCGCGGCCAAAGCCCGCCTGCGAGCCCACCTGCGAGCGATGACGCGATCTCGACCGACCGGCCGGCCGTTGCCAACTCCAGCACCGTGGTGCCCAAAGGCAGTTTCCAAATGGAGAACGGATTCCTGTTGAGCAACAGTCACAGCTTCGACGGTCCGGAGACCTCGATGCGTTTCGGATTGACCGCCAATCTGGAACTGCGCTTTTCGGCTCCGGACTATTATTTCAATACCGTCTCCGGCTTCGGCGATATTTCGGTCGGCGTGAAACAACAGCTCGGTTCGGTGGCGGGATTTGATGTGTCGCTCATCGCCTTCTTAAGCATCCCTACGGGCGCAAACGGGGTGTCGAGTCATGGATATGATCCGGGGCTGCAACTGCCCTGGTCGAGAAAGCTTTCCGATAATTGGACCGCCGGCGGGCAGTTCGCGCTGTACTGGCCAACCGAGCCAGGGGATCGGCGCAATCTGACCGGAGAGTCGACGTTCCTGTTGGACCGGCAGCTCACAAAATCGACGGATGCTTTCGTCGAGTACGCGGGTGACTTTCCTGAGCGTGGCGGGCCGCGGAATTTGCTGCATTTCGGGGCTGCGTATAAGCCCACGCCCCATCAACAGCTCGATGTTCACGTTGGAATCGGCCTCTCCTCGGCGGAGATCAATCATTTCATCGGGATTGGTTACTCATTCCGGTTTCAGGTCTTGAACCGCTAGTCTCCGCCATGTAGGGCGGACCCCCTGGTCCGCGGCCGACGCCCGCGTCGGCCTCCGTTTGAGAGCGTTCCAAAAGCCGGACCTGGGGGTCCGGCGCAGACGAGGGCGTCCGCCCCACGCCTGTCGCTATAGGAACTTCAGAAACAGGAGACTAGCATCGATCCGGCACGCCTGGTGTCGACAGTCAAAATTCCAGCCGTGCTTGAAAGGCGATCATCCGCGGGGAGCTGTCGCCGCCCAGTCCGACGCCGAGCAGCCCGGTCGGCGGCGCCGTGGTGTACGTAAGCGCTCCGAAACCCGTTTGCGTGGACGCCCTCCCGGGGATTCCCGCGGTTACAGCCGCCGGACGCGCGAAATTCGGGTGCTTGAAATGGTTGAATGCCTGGGCTTCGACGCGAAGCCTCACATGCTCGCGCAGCGTGAACCATTTCGTCAGATAAAAGTCGCCCCACGCGAAATCGGGACCCCGCAAAGCGTTTCTGCCGAGATTGCCGAACTGGCAATCGTGAGCATTGTCCCCGCCGGCGCAGGCCCCCGTGCTCGGGTCGACCGAGGAGACGAACGCGTTCGGATTCAGCCACTGCACCGTTCCGGCCGGCGTCACCCCGGCGATGGCCTGATGCTCGTAGATCGGCGCGCCCGCGACCACACTGGCGTATTGCGGACCGCTCCCCTGCACAATGCCGTCGCCATTTGCCGCATAGGGCGCGCTCAGTACAGAAAACGGCACGCCGCTATGCCAGAACGCCGTCCCCGACACCTGCCATCCATTCACGACCGTCCCCAGCGCCTTGTTCCGTACCTTGAACGGCAGCTGATAAACATATTGGGCGGTGAAGTTGCCGCGCACGTCGTAATCGCAAGGTCCGTACTGCCGCCAGAGCTCGCCCGGCAACGGGGAAAGAATCCCTCCCGCGGAAAACGGCAAGAATCCGCCGTTCGAAACCGTGTCCATGCAGTGGCTCCAGGTATAATTCGCGAGCACTTGCAGCCCGTGCGCCAGCCGCTTATCAGCCGTCAACTGGAGCCCGTTGTAATGACTATTCGCGCCCGTACTCAGCTGCGTCACCGCCCCAAATCGCGGGTCTGACGGCTGGCTGAAAGGGAACGGAGCGAAGCAACCCTGGCAGACTGTCTGATATCCGTTCACCTGTGTTTCGTACGGCTGATTCACGGCGCGCGTTCCCACATACTGCGCGCGCAGGTTCATGGTCGTGCCGATCTGCTGCTCCAGCGCGAAACTCCACTCGATGAAGTACGGCGCGTGAAGCTGGCCGTCCGGAACCGCCGTGATCGCCACCGGCTGAAGGCACGCCGCCGGGCTCGATAGCGCCGACGCGCACGATAACCGCCCTTGCGCGAAGCCCGAACTGAACGTCTGGTTCGCCGCTACGGTCGCGGCGATCGCACTATCGATCCCCGTTCCGCCTGCTGTGCCCAAGAGGCCCCCTTGAAATGTTTTCGAATACGGCGGATTGATCCCCACCAGGTCCACGACGCTCCCGGGGAGAATGTCGCTGAACAAACCAAACCCGGTTCGCAGCACCGTTTTCGATGCGGCCTGCCATGCGAGCGCGGTTCTGGGTTGCAGAATCGCCGCCGGAGTCGACTGGAAAATGCTCCCCAGCTTCGTTTCGATTAAATCATTCAGCGGTTGATTGACATCGTGCGGAATCGCATCCCACGATCCCGGCAGCCTGGCCACCGCATGGTGCGGATTCACCGGATTCGAATTGTGCGACGCGCGCACGCCGAACGTCCACGTCAGCGTTTTCGTTATCTTCCAGGTGTCCTGCGCGTAAACATCCAGGTTGAGGAAGTTGTACGGCTCTGAGTCCGCCTGCGGAAACGTCTCGGACGCGGTCGATGCGACGCCGTAAATAAACTGCGGCAGCGTCGCGTAAGTCACCGTCGGCACGACTCCCTCGCCGAAATCATAATCGTTGAGCCGGAGCATCCTTATGTTCGTCCCAAATCTCAGCTCATGCGCGCCCATGGTCCACGCCAGATTGTCGTTGATAAAGAACCGCGAAGCGCGCCGCCCTTGAACCCACGTATTGTCGAGTCCTCCGATGGTCGTAAACGGGCTGCCCTGGAGCACGATTGGCCATGCCGCCAGCGTCTTCGCCAAATCCGTGGGGCCGAACAGACTCTCATACCAGGAAAACGCGGGATTGAAATAATTCACCAGGTTCTGCGAAAACACGTGCGTGTATCCGGTCGCGAACGAATAGAGCGGCTGCGGCGAAGCGGCATTGAACACCGGGTTGATCGGATCCGTATAGGCGGCCTGGAGGCCGGTATCGGCCTGAAAACGAAACCATGCCATATTTCTCTCGTTCAAGTTGTAGTCGATCCGGGCCGTTTGCACCTGCTCGCTGTCGTCGCTCGAATGCGAGATACTCTGCCGGTTCGCGCATCCATTTCCGTTCGGAGGACTTCCCGGCGCTGTGCCGCCGTCACTGTTGAAAGGACAACCCAGCACCGGCAAGGGTGCGCCGGCCGTGTTCCGATACAGCGCGAACAGTTTTTGATAGAAGGGCACCAGTTGCGGTGCGGGCTGATAGTTTGATCCGGTCACTGAATCCGTTCCGCCGAGTGGAAGCCGCGCCAGCACGTAGCTTTGAAATGCCGCGGTCGGCACCGTCGTCGCGGAGACGATCGGAAGCGCGATGCGCACCCACTCCGAATCGAAAAAGAAGAACAGCTTGTTGCGCCGGATCGGCCCGCCCAGGCTGCCTCCAAAATGGTTCACCGTCGAACGGGGCTTCTGATTTCCCGGCGTCGAGTCGGTAAAAAAATCCGCCGCATTGAACCGCGATCCGTTCCACAGCTCGTAAAGATTTCCATGAAATTGATTCCCGCCGGATTTGGTTACATAGTTCACCTGCGCAGCCCCATATCGTCCCTGGTCCGCCGAGTAGGACAGCGTGTTCACCGTCACTTCGGCGATCGAATTGAGGCCGAGAACCAGGTTGGTGGAAAGTCCGCTGTTCAGATTGGTCAAGGGGTCGTTCGTTTCAAGCCCGTCCACGATGTAGCCGTTCGAAAGCGACGGCAAGCCGTTGAACTGCACGTTGCCATAGCCGTTGGTGCCGCCGACAAAATCGTTCCCGCTGCCCGCCGTGTTGATCAGCGCGCCGGCTGCGAACTGGAGAGGATAGGTCAAGTCGCCGCCTGGATTCGGGAGGTCTTCAAGGGCGCGAGCGTTTAGCGTCGTCGAGGTGTTCGCATTCTGAGGATTGACCAGCGGCGCGCCCTCGCTCACCGTGATCGTCTGGTTTGAGGCCGCGATCTTCAGCGTGAAGTCGACCGTTTGCTTTTGTCCCAGGCCTGCTGCCACGGAGCGGTTTTCCTGCGCCTCAAACTGATCCGCCTCCACCTTTACCGAATACGGACCCGGCTTGAGCTGCGGAAAATTGAACCGCCCGTTGTCATCGGTTTGGACCGCGCGCTTCGACCCGTTGTCCGTGCTGACAATCGTCACCCTGGCGCCCGGGATCGCCGCACCCGTCATATCCGTTACCGACCCGGCGATGGCGCTCGTGGTCTCCCCCTGCCCCCAGAGAGAGACGGTCCAAACGAGGAAGACTGCCCCAAGCCATAAATTAGGCATGCCTAAATTATAACCACAATCAAACGCAATATACTTTCTTTAGTGACTTCGAAGACCACGGAATCCGTTGACGACTACCTGAAGGCCATCCTGGAGCTCAGCGGTCCGTCCGCCGAACGGGTCACGAGCAACGCTTTAGCGGCACACTTGGAAGTGCGGGCGGCCTCGGTCACCGGCATGCTAAGAAAGCTAGCCGCCCAGCGGCCGTCATTTGTGAAATATGAGAAGCATTATGGCGTCCGGCTGTCGGAACAGGGGAAGCGCCGCGCCCTGGAGGTTCAGCGTCATCACCGCCTGCTCGAACGGTTCCTTCACGATGTGCTCGATTTTTCCTGGGATGAGGTGCATGAGGAAGCGGAACGGCTGGAGCACTACATATCGGAGCGCCTGGAGGACCGGATCGCGGCAAAATTAGGCGACCCTGAAACCGATCCGCACGGGCACGTGATCCCGGAGAAAGACGGAGTGGTTGCCGAGCGCCGGGAAGTCGTCCTGTCCAAGTGGCCCTGCGGCGTCCCGGCCGTGATCAGCAGTGTGTCTGACCGCAACGCATCGGCACTGCGCGAAATGAAACGAATGGGATTGGTGCCCGGAACCAGCGTGATCGTCGAGCCTGGAACGCGTAACGCTTCTCTCGTCGTGCGCATCGGAGGAAAAACTCCTTCCCGTCTGAGCCGTGAGCTTGCCGCTGAGATCAGGGTCCTTTAGCACCTTGCTGATGACCGCTCCCTGTGGTCGCGGCTCGGAAGGGCCTGCAAGACTACTTACCGAGCCGCGACCAAAGGAAGCGGTTTAGATTGTGAGGAGCCAAAGCTTGTGCGATCATTCGGGATGCGCCCTCCCGAGCGTTTGACGGAGACCTGATGAGTAGAGAAATTCGCTGCTTCGACTATGTCAACCATCCCTACGCGCAAGTCCGCGACGCGCTGAGCAAGGACGCGCCGGCGTTGTTCCGGGCGGCCACCAGGGCTGCCGCATCGCGCGCGCATTCGGTGGCTTCTGAGCTGCGCATCGACCTCGGCGGGATTGGA
>JBEKOZ010000141.1:0-9175 GCA_049521275.1 Bryobacteraceae bacterium
GTTCGTGCCTACCTCGACTCGGCGATGGTCGCCCGATTGTTCGAGGAGAATCCGATTGCATGAGAGATCCAGCGGCCACCCGAGCGAGGGTAAGAATTCTTCAAGAAACGTGAGGATAGCGTCGGCGCTGTCCTCTCACCGCGGCGACCAGATTACGTTCGAGGACCCATAGACGCGGGAGGTATGTACAGGCAACTTAACGCAACGGTCATTGACTCATCGATCTATCACGACATCTTCAGCACTACCGCGATGCGGGCGGTTTGGTAGATCAGGCGCGCGTCCAGCGCTATCTAGACGTCGAGAAGGCGCTGTCCTTGGTGGTGGGACGATTGGGTGTCATTCCATCCGAGGCTGCCGAAGAAATCGGAAGGCACTGCAACGTTTCCGATTCAGTCGTCGCCACCGCGCACGGATAAATACGGCATCCATAAGTCGAGGTGTGCGCTCATTCATGTCGAATGAAATTAGCTCAGACGGAAACGCGCCACCACACAGTAAAGCAACTATTATCGGCTCCGGTTATATTACGGGCGACTCGGAGATTGATCTAGCCTATAGCCGGCAAGCCATTGAATCTTGCGCTAGGTCAGCCCGCTAATTCATGCTCCTCGCCACTCGGTCACTACAACTTGATGCACGCGCCCCTTCCGCTGTGGCTCGCCGCCCGTCGTCTGGTTTTGGAACTTCTCTCATATCCGAGCCGCCTCGTCGTCCTGCCCGTGGATCATGTGTGAGTAAATCTCGACCTGTGCTCCAGGCGGGCGGACACCGCCGGCAATGGGACGCCGCTGGCCAGCGGGTGCGAGCAGTGCATGTGGCGGAGCGAGTGGAGGCTCGCGCCCTTCGGCAGCTTCAGTCGGCGGAACAGGAGCGACTCCGCTCAGGGAGCTAATTCACCAGTTTAGGCGTCACCGGTTAGGTCGACGTGACCGTCGACTCCAGGAGTCACTTCCCCGAACGCCGTATCTCGGGGTCTTGAGTGGCAGAAGTCGGGGTCGGCCGGGTCGGGTTCCCTACCGCCTTTCTGCGCTCCCGCGTCTTAGTTTCATCCCATTCGCGACCCCAGACGAGAGTTCCCAAGGTAAGGCGTTTCGCCGATCACGACCGATTCGGAAAACGCCGATATCCATCTGGGGGCTCCGCAATGTATGTATTTCGCTAAACTTGTTTCCTTCGGTCTTCCATTGAGCTTGCTTGCCGCAGGCGCGCTTGCACAGAACTGCCGACCAGGGTCCGTCGAACTGGACGTCAATATTCAGTGCGCCTGTGTAAAAGACCCGAACAGTGAGCAGTGCGAGCTGTACAAGCGCAACAAATCGATGTACGACGGCAAGGGAATCCAATGGCAGGGGGACCTCGGCACGCCGAAGAAGGCTCCCGCGGTCACGCAGCCGAATGTGCCGCAGCAGCGGACGCCGGTAAGCCCGACGCTCCTTCCGGCCGATACTCCGTTCTGGCAGATGCTGCCGGCGGGAATCCGTATCGCGGTCGGGATGCGGCCCCAGTGGCTAAGCGCATCTCCGCTGGTCGAGCAGTTGCTGAGCCTGGGCGGGCAGATCGGCGGACAAAGCATGGATGAAATACGGCGGGAGCTGGCGGGCGTGGATACGGTGATTATCGCCAGCAAGCGATCGGGCGGACAACCATTGATCTTGGCGCGGGCTGCGGATGTGGTGCGAACCACAAAGTCCGACCGCGATCCCTACCGCTATGTGGATCCCAACACGATTCTGGTCGGGGAATGGAATGAAACCAATGCCGCAATGCGCCGGTTGTTTTCGCAGGATCCGGTAAGCGCGGAGGCGGGGATGGCGGGTCGCGTGGCAGCCTGGAGCGACGTCTGGCTGGTTATGGATGTGCTGGGGTCGCCGGCGACCGCGCCGCAGCTTCCGGGAGTGACGAAGATGACCATCGGCCTGGCGATGCGCGACGGCCTGACCGTGGAGGCTTGGCTGGATACGCCGAACGCATTCACGGCCAAGACTATCGCGGCACAGCTCCAAAAGAATCCGCAAGGGACTCAGTTCTTGGGCCAAGTGGGTGGCGCTTCGCCGACCGTCGAACAGCGCGGCAATGCGGTACGGCTGTACGTGCGGGTGGCCGCCAATCAGCTCCCGGGATCGGCAGCCCCGCAGGGAGCGCCGACCCGGGTACCCGCACTCGGCCTTGTCGCGCGCGGCAAGGTAGCCGAAGTACAGACGGGCATGGATCGCGCGGCGGTTGAAGCGGTGCTCGGCAAACCGCATTCGGTGATGGCGATTCAGGGGTCGGACGAGGCTGTTGAGACTCTGATCTACGATCTCGACGACAAAGGCACGGCGCGGGTTCGAATGGTCAACGGCAAGGTTGTATCCGTGCATTTCCTCGACTGACGGGGGAGAGGAACACAGCGCTTCCGAATGGGCCCCTACGTCGATTGGGTTCCTCCGGAGCGGACTTAGCCAGAAGTCCTCTTGGAGGGAGTGTGGCAGCGAACCGACGGGATTCATCCCGTGAAACGCCGCTCACGGGGAAATCACATGAGCGCATAGTTTCTTCGCGCCATTCAGTCGCGCGCACCTTCACTGCACCTGCCCCTTTGGCTGGGGCATCACCCACCGGTTGATTCTGGAACTTCTCCCACGCCTCCGCCGCAAGGTCGTCTAGCCCGTGGATCATGTGCGAGTAAATCTCCTGCGTCGTGCGTATCGACCCATGCCCCAGGCGCGCGGACACCGCCGGGAGTGGCAGTAGGTGCGACGTGTGCGTGTGGCGCAGGGAGTTGGAGGCTCGCGCCCTTCGGCAGCTTCAGCCGGCGAAAAACGACAGCGCTGACGCGCCAACTCCAGAGTTTAGGCGTTTCTCGTCAAAATGCACGGGATCGCCAGGTACAAGCCGACTTCGCGTTTACTAATGCGACTAAACTTTTTCGAACGCCGTTTCTGGTCAACCTCTCGCTCGCTTGCGGGCGGGTTCCTCTCGTAACCGGGCATCCTCTACCTTATCTCCCGGTCACTCGCATCGCGGCTTCGATTTCCTCAGCGGAATATGGCACCCCCCGCGTGAGCAGCTCTGCCCCTTCCTTAGTGATCAAGAACAAGTCTTCCAAGTAGTAACCCTGCGCACCGATGGAAGCAATTGGCTCAAATGCTATGGTGGTTCCCGCCCGCATTGGGCCTGGGACGCTTCCCTCGGTGAGGTTCATCGTGTGAATCTGCCAAAAGGGAACCTTCTCTCGTTTTGACCACTCGTCGACCGCCTGTTTCGCCAGAGTACTGCTTGCGGATTCCCGGTGGCGAATCAATTCAGCGCGCCAGGCTTCGAAGACCTGATTGGCGGTCGCTCCCTCTCGCAACGATCTCACGCCCGCATGGTAAGCAGACACGAAAATATTCCAGATCTCACGTTGATCGGTGCTGTAGCGGCCCGATACCGGAACCGTCCGGCCCAGATCACCCCCGTAGTGGTTCCACTCGCAGCCGACGTCGAGCCGGACGAGATCGCCGGCATTCATGGTGACGTTTAGATGGTCATAGCGAGTCAGGGAAGCAAAAGGGTTCGGGAAAACGCCGTTCAGCCCTGCCATTGCCCACGGCCAGAACGCTGTGCCGTGCGCGCCCGCTTGCCAGCATGCGTTCTCGACAGCGGCCTCCACACTTCGCTGCGAGACACCTGGTCTGATCGCGCGGATGCCGGCCATCACGGCCTCGACGGTGGCATTCGCGGCAGCACGCACGTTGACCAGCTCCGACGCGCTTTGCACAGCCATGAGGGCATTGACGCGCAGGCCGACCTCTTTAAGTCGAAGTGACGGCCATCTCTTGGCGATCGCGAGCGCCCATAATGGTGCGTCCGGCGGATCAGCGTTGATGTTCGGCGGCAGTTCGGCGCGCGAATTCTTGACCGCTTGGTAGTAAAGCGTCGTCGCGGCGGTCTCATTTTTCTCAAGGAAGTTTTGAAGCTCGGACCAGTCGACCATGTGTTCGATCCCCGCCTGCTTCACCGCATCCGAAGCCGCCGGCCCTAGCAACTGTTCTCTGCGCGTTGGCGGGCGGAGAAAGAGCCAACTTTCGTGAGATCGGCCGTCGATTGCGAGGATGGCGCCAAGGGTATTTTCGAGACCTGTGAAGTAGTAAAACGCAGCATCCTGGCGGAACCCGTCGGAGGATTCATCCGCCACGGACTTTGCGTGCACCATGAGAATTCCATCGCCGAACTCGGTCGCAGCACGTTGGCGGCGGATCTGCAATTCGCTTGTATCAGCCGCTAGTGCGGAGACCGCAATAAACACCGCCAAACTCGGGTTCGTCAGCATGATCGTCGAGTCTATCTCGACCGAATCGACCTGTCAAACGAACTGTTTACGGCGCAACCGTGGAAACGACCTTGCAGTTAGTCCCGGTAAAACGCGCCAGGGTGCGACAATCACATAAGCCTATGCTCGGCACGCAGTTCGCTGCGGTTGGATCGGATTCTGGAACTCCTCCCACTTCTTCGCAGCCTCGTCAACTTGCCCATGAATCATATGACTGTAAATCTCCTGGGTCGTGCGAATTGATCCGTGCCCCAGCCGAGCGGACACCGCAGGCAGTGGTACGTCGCTGCCAACAGGTGCGACGTGTGCGTATGGCGAAGGAAGTGGAGGATGGCGCCCTTCGGCAGTTTGAGCCGGCGAATAGCAGCGACAATGCCCCTGGGAACCAGTTCACCGGTTTGGGCGTTATCGTCAAGTTGACGTGACGGCGACTCCTAATGATTAATCCCCACCGACTGCCGCGGGCCGCATTCTCCGAGTGGCCGACGACCCGCTCGAGGCTGCAACTTCAGCGCAAGTAGTTCGTTGGTGGGAACGGCTGTTACCGACAGGAACGTAAACATCCTGGCGCTACGGGCGCTCTCGCTACCGCGCGGTGACGCCACTGTCGTTGCTGACCATGAGACTCGACACATTCACGGGCTCGAAGTCATTCAAGATAATATTCGTAAGGCAGCTGAGGTCGTTGTCGTTCCAGCGAGCATCCGGAGTGCCGATTAGACCACCGCTCATCCCGTTGTCGGCGAGGATGATTCCGTAGTTTCTAAACGCCGTGATGATGATGGCCGCTTGCGGGCTGGAGGACGCGCAAGAAGGAGTCTCTACGGAGGCCTTGAGGCGATAGATTTCGCCGGCAGGTCCTGTCATCGTGCAGGTCGCCGGTGGAGAAGACTGCGAAATCTGGCTTTCCGTGGGGATTGAACTTCCAGCCGAAGTCGTGCAATACCCTACGCCTGCGGTTTGTGTCGAGGGCCACACCCAGTAATTGAGCATGTGGTTGAGTGTGAATCGTATCGGGTGTTGTATCGTGCCGTTGGGCGAACTTGGTGTGCCAGAGCCGATCACTTCATCCGCATTGACGAGAAGGGGAGCCACCGGAAGCCCGGCCGCGTCGGTTGTTCCTTGTCCCTGTGGCGTCAGGGCATTCGAAGCAACATCGGGCCAGATCGCGTTCGACGAATCGGTCCATGGGCCGCCCTCATAAATTCCCTGCCACATTTCCCACAGCGCCGGAGGACTGTTGCCGACAGCCTCCTGGTAGATCAGGACATGCCGGTCGCCGGTCGAGTAGCTGGTGCCTTCAACCGGGGCGTTCGCCGGAATGGGGCCGGACGTGAAATAGGATTGATACACGCTGGTAGAAACCGGCACATCGGGCTGATTGTTAGGAACCTGGAATGCGGGTATTCCGTTTGGAAACGGTGCGTTCGAATTATTGCCGAAAAACACCCTGATCGTCTCCGGCAAGTAAGCACTGTACATCGGAGCAGCGGGAGAAGTGTCAACCGGCAAGCCTGTGGTAGCGGCATCGACCCGATGATGGAAGATGGACGTCGCAGGGAATACGTTCGCCAAGAAAGCATTATTGCCGCTGATCGCGAAGCTGATTGGCAGCGTGGCTGTGCCGTTCGCGGAATCCGTCACGACGAACTCGGTTGTGTACGTGCCCTGGCCACCGATCTGCGGACTGGTGACTGCGCCCGTACTCGAGTTCAAAGACATTCCTTCGGGCAAAGGCGGGTAATTACCGTTCGCGCTCGCCGAGAATGCGTATGGGGGAGTCCCACCAGTTGCGGTAATCTCGCAACCCACATAGGATGCTCCTTGCGTTCCCGTCGGACACGAAGCCGTCGTGATCGTCAGTGGTCCGCCCGCACTTAGCGTGACCAGAGCTGTCGCGGTTACTGAGCCGGCGGTATTCGTCGCCGTCAGCGTGTAAGTCGTGGTCGCTGCCGGCTTCACACTGGTAGAGCCGCTCGCCAATGTGGAGGTGAAGGTTCCAGGGGTAATGGCGACGCTCGCCGCTCCCGTCGTCACCCAACGGAGAGAACTGCTGGAGCCCGAATTGATGGCGCTGGGCGTGGCCGTGAACGAGGTGATGATCGGTTTCGCTGTGTTCACCGTGAAGCTCTGTGAGACCGGTGTGGCGGCAGCCCACAAGCCGTCACCAGCTTGCGAAGCCTGAATCGTGCAGGTGCCAACGGCGACGAAGGTTGCCGTCGTACCGCTGACGGTGCAAACGCCGGTCGTCCGCGAAGTGAACGTCACTATCAAGCCAGAACTCGCCTTTGCTGATAGCGTCAGTGGCTTACCTACGGTCTGGGTGCCCGGAGCGTTGAACGTGATCGTCTGCGGCTTTAAATGAGTGAGCGTAACCTTCGCTGTGCCAGTCTGGCGCGAAGTGCTGGCCTTGATCACCACGGTTGGTGAGGCGGGCATAGTCGTGGGTGCTGTGAACAAACCGGTTGCGCTGATTGTACCGGCCGAAGCGGACCATTTGACACCAGATGAAACACTTGCCCTAAACTGCTGAGTCCCGCCCAGTAGCACGCTGACCGTGGACGGGGACACCGTAATCGCCGTCGAATGGGCTGCGGACTCAAACGCGACATTCAAACCATTGGAAACGGTTAGAGTTGGCGAGGCTATGGACTGGCCGCTCAAGCCGCACGCTAGAAGAATCGAAGCGAAGAATATCAATTGCATTGAGCGACGCAGGAGCATTTGTAGACTTTCTCTTTGGAATCTCAATTCACGGACTTTCCAGTACGCCCATTATAGAGGCCCAGACCCAAAAAACTTGCGGTATAAGTGAAAATTCCCTGTCTCATTTTTCGCCTTACCACAGAGGGATATCTGTCATACTCCGGGCAATAGCTTTGCAGTCGTGTTTTCGCCTGGCACGTACTTGCAGAGGATGCCCGTGCGTTCGTTGAAACTAAGCGACTCTCAGACTTGAGGCGCAAACGCCGCTTCCGTAATAACGCCCGGCAGTGGATTTGGCGCTCGACAAGGTTCGGGTTGATAAACATCCCATTACACCGGTCACTTGCTCTCAGGATCGTGAGCAGATTACGCGCGACTCGGAGATCGATCCTGCGTATCGCCGGCAAGCCATTGAACCTCGCGTTAAGTCAGCCCGCTAATTCAAACTCCTCGCTGCTCGGTCGCGCACAAATTTACTGGATGCGGCCCTTCTGCAGCGGCTCCCCACCCGTCGGCTGCTTCTGAAACTCCTCCCATTTCCGCGCCGCCAAGTCGTCCTGCCCGTGGATCATATGCAAGTAAATCTCCTGGGTCGTGCGAATCGACCCGTGCCCCAGCCGGGCGGACACGGCCGGTAGTGGTACACCACTGGCCAGCAGGTGGGAGCAGTGCGAGTGCCTCAGCGAGTGGAGGCTGGCGCCCTTAGGCAGTTTGAGCCGGCGAAACAGTAGCGACACCGCCGCGGAAATCGAGTCGGGGCTTGAAGGGGGTCCCGTCAGGGTTAGCGAAGATCAGGTAGGAGGCCGAAACGAC
The DNA here is from genome assembly GCA_049521275.1 of Bryobacteraceae bacterium. Classification (GTDB taxonomy): domain Bacteria; phylum Acidobacteriota; class Terriglobia; order Bryobacterales; family Bryobacteraceae; genus Palsa-187. The sequence continues at coordinate 7,817 of JBEKOZ010000141.1, forward strand.
CTTGGCACATTAATTGTGCTTAATAATTTGTCGAGACCACAAGGCGTGTGGCTCGGCTCTTCGCGTGGCTAAAGATTTCCCGCGAAAGCCTGTGAGAGAACGGAGGGCAGCAAAGCATCGATTTCCGCGGCGGTTTCTGCTTTGTGATGCTACGCGCCGGAAATCTGCGCGATGAGCTCTGGTTTTTGCAATCGGTAAAAATGTTTTTGAAAAACGGCAACCGAAAAGGATCGGGCAGGCAAAGGGTGTATACTCAGTCCGATAGAATGGAAACCCAGCTAGGGTACTGGTCCTTAGAGCACCGCGTGTCGATCTGTGAACAGCCGCTCTTCTTATAAGGATGTGGTCCTCAATCAAACGCGCCCGGTGATCGCGCGAACATGGAACCCGGCGACCTGATCCAGGGTAAGATTTTGGCATTTGACAGGAGGCGTCGATGAGCTTCGCCAGCCGCTGCTTCATCTTATCGATGGCATTCGGGCTTTTGGCCCGGGTCTCTTTTTCCACCCCCGCTCTCCCGGATGCGGCGCCCCGATCCGCGCTTTTGTTCGAGCGCACAGCATCCGGATTTCAGGCGCGGAGCAGAAACGCCGCGGTCCGCTTCGAACGGGATCGCATCGATATCCAACTGCGGGATACGGCTATGCTGGCGATGCGGTTAACCGGTCGCGCCCGGCGGGTGGATCCGCAGGGCACGGATCCGTCCACTGCGAAACTTCATTATCGGGTCGGCCCGCAACGCGATTGGCGAACCGATATCGACACCTTCAACAAGGTAGTGTATCCCGGCGTGTATCGCGGTGTGGATCTGATTTTTTACGGCGCGGGAAATCAGCTCGAATACGATTTCGTCGTGCAGCCGGGAGCCGACCCATCCGCGATTCAAATGAACTGGGAAGGCGGACGCAAACTGATCCTGGACGGCGATGGCGATTTGACGGTCTTCGCGGGTGGGGGACAGGCGCACTGGAAAGCGCCGACGATTTATCAGGTCCGGGACGGGAACCGTCGCGAGATTGCGGGGCGGTTCCGTCTGTTGAGCGGAAATCGCGTGGGGTTCGACGTTGGCGAGTACGACAGGAGCCGCGAACTGATCATCGATCCGGTGCTAGTATTTTCGACGTACCTTGGCGGCGCGAACATGGAGCGCTCGCGCGGGGTCGCGGTGGACGCTTCGGGCAACATTTACGTCACCGGCTTCAGCGAGTCGATGAATTTCCCGGTGACCAAGGGCGCCTATCAGACCGGCTACGCCGGCGGCACCAGCGACCTCGTGACCGGTGACGCTTTCCTGGCGAAATACACGCCTGGCGGAGCGATCATTTTCATCACTTACATTGGCGGGAATCGCGATGATAT
>JBEKOZ010000142.1:0-9134 GCA_049521275.1 Bryobacteraceae bacterium
GCGTTCTCAACAGTGGCCGCGTATCGAGGCACGGTGGGCCTGACCGGCGAGCTGACGCCGTTCGTCGCGAAGCTGACCGAAGGGTCCGCGCCGGTGGCCATCGTGGCGATGGGCAATCCGTATTTACTGAGCGCATTTCCGAAAACCGCGGCGTATCTGGCGACGTTCAGCACCACGCGTCCCTCCGAACTATCGGCGGTGAAAGCGCTGTTCGGAGAGATTCCGATCAGCGGGCACATGCCGGTGACCATTCCGGGTTTCTCGAAATACGGAGACGGGATTCAGATGCCGGCGCGATCCCGCTAACATTATTAAATATGGTTGAGATAACGTGGCTCGGTCACGGAACGTATCAGTTCCGATTGGAAACTGGCGAAGTGATTCTGGTGGACCCGTGGATTGAAGGCAATCCCAAATATCCGGCGGAGCATGTGATCGATCGGGTGGACGTGATTCTGGTTTCGCACGGCCATTTCGATCATATTCACGACGTGCTTCCGCTGGCCGCGAAATTTTCTCCGCAGATCGTGGCGATTTACGAGACCGCGTACTGGCTGGAATCGAAGGGCGCGAAAAACACGGTGGGCATGAATAAAGGCGGCACGGCGAACGTCGGGCCGATCGCGGCGACGATGACCACGGCGGTGCATAGCTGCGGCATCCTCGACGATGGAAAAATCATTTACGGAGGCGAAGCAGCCGGATACGTGGTGCGCTTTCCCGACCGGCGCGTGGTTTATTGCGCGGGCGATACCAACGTATTTTCCGACATGCAGCTGATCCAGCGCCTCTATCATCCCGAGCTGGCGTTTCTGCCGATCGGCGATTTTTATACCATGGGTCCGCGGGAGGCGGCGCTGGCGTGCCGCATGCTCGGCGTGAAGCGCGTGATCCCTCTGCACTTCGGAACTTTTCCGGCGCTCATCGGACGGCCGGAGCAGTTGGCGGACCTGATTCGCGACGTGCCGGATACCGAAGTGTGGACGCTCGAACCGGGAATTCCAGTCGAGTGGTAAAGCAGGTACTCGTGATCGTCGCGCTGGTGCTGGCGCTGCGCCTGCCGTTCCTGCACCAGGCGATTCAGGGCGACGATCTCTACTATCTGTACGGCGCGGAGCACGCGCAGATCGAGCCGCTGCATCCCGACAATGCGAAATATTTGTTTCAAGGCGATTTGGTGGAGATGCGCGGGAACTCGCATCCGCCGCTCAATTCGTGGATTCTGGGCGCGCTGCTGTGGGCGTTCCATGACGTGCGCGAAGTGCCGTTTCATCTGGCGTATTCGATTTTTTCCATCGCCGCGGCGCTGGCCATGTTTTCGCTGGCGCGGCGATTTTGCGAAAAACCATTTTTGGCGACTTTGTTGTTTATCGCGGTACCCGCGTTCGTCGTAAACGGGAATTCGCTGGAGGCGGATCTGCCGTTTCTCGCGCTGTGGATGCTGGCGATGGCGTGGTTCGTGAAGGGCGTCGAGGACGGCTCGCGGGTCGCGCTGATCGGATCGGCGCTGGCGGCGGCGCTGGCGGTGCTCGACGCGTATCAAGCGGTGTTCCTGGTGCCGATTCTCGCGTTTTATCTGTGGCGCAAGCGGAGCCGCGACTTGCTGGCCTGGTGCGTGATTTTCGCCGCGCCGGTCGCGATCGGAGCGTGGCAGATTTCAGGACGCGTCTCCGGCGGCGAAATGCCGCTGGCTGTTTTGTGGGGCTACATGCAGAAATACGCGCTGCAAGTCGCGGCGCAAAAAGTAAAAAACGCGGCGGCGCTGGTGGTCCATTCGGCGTGGGTGGTGTCGCCGCTGCTGATTCGCGGGAAGCGGTTGAACTGGGCGCTGGGCGCGATCGCGGCGGCGGGCGGCGCGTTTTACGATCCAAATCCGATGTTCTGGGCGTCGCTCGGTTTGGGAGTGGTGGTGTTGTCGTCGTGCTTCCGACGAGGATTTCTCGAAGGCTGGGTGCTGATTTTCTTCGCTTGCGCGCTGGTCGTATTTTTCGCGGGGTCGGCGCGATACCTGTTGCCGATCGCCGCGCCGCTCGCAATGCTGGCCGCGAATCGTTGTTCGACTGGCATGGTCGGCGTCGGGTTCCTGTTGCAGATGACGCTCTCCGTGGGCTTCGCGATTGTGAATTACGAGACCTGGGGCGCGTACCGGCAGTTCGCGCGATCGTTGGCGCCGGAGGCTGCCGCAACGCGGGTCTGGGTGGACGACTCGTGGGGCCTGCGTTATTATCTGGAGGCCGAAGGAGCGTTGGCGATTCCGCGAGATCAAACATTTTCGGCCGGCGATGTGGTGGTGTCGAGAGGAGCGCATCCGGGCCGGCAGTTGCTATCTGCCCTGGAGATTCGCCCGTCGATTCCATTGCGTCTTTTTTCCGTCAGCAACAAATCCACCTACTCGAGCGCGACGGGCGGTTTGTGGCCCTTCGAATTTTCCAAGGCACCGGTCGATCGCGTGCGCGCGGAGCTGGTCAGCGATCGGAAAGCCGAGCTTTCCTGGGTCACGCCCGCCGATCAACAGCAGGTATTGCGCGGCCTCTATCCCGATTCGTGGACCACCACGGAAGCAACGGTGCTGGTCAAGCGGGCGCCGGGGCGGCTGCGCGCCGACTTCATCATCCATCCGCAATCGCTGGCGCGAAACATACGCTTGCTGGTCGACGGAAAGGCGGTCGCGGAGCAAACGCTCGCTGGCCCGGGCGCCTATTCGCTTTCTGCTTCCGTCGACGGCGATTCGCCGAGCATCGCTGTCACGCTGGCCGTCGACAAGACTTTTTCCGTTCCAGGGGATGGGCGCCAGCTCGGGATTCTGGTCCAGGGAATCGGCTTCAAGCCGTAACGCGCGCGTCGAGCCTTCCCACGCCGTCGACGCGGCATGCCACGCGGTCTCCGGCCTTGATCCGCGCGCCTTTCGGACAGCCGGTGGAAATCAGATCGCCCGGATAGAGCGTCATGTACTGGCTGTGAAATCGCACCAGTTCGTACGGTGAGTGGCGCATGTGATTCACGAAATCGCGCGAACAGATTCCGCCGTTATGCTCGGTGATTACTTCGAGCGAAGCGGGATCGCCGATTTCATCCGCGGTGACGATCACCGGACCGAAACTGAAAAAAGTGTCGATGCTCTTGGCGCGCGTCAGGTAGCGTGGATTCTTCGCGAGCACATCGAGCGCGGTCAGGTCGAGCGTGGTGGTGTAGCCGAAAATCGCGCTGGGCGTGTCGGCGGCCGACAGAAAACGGCATTGCCTGCCGATGATCACGCCCAGTTCGCCTTCGGCGTCGACGTCGTTTGAAACCTCCGGCGGCGGCAGGATGATATAGCCTCCGGGCCGGATCATGCAGGAGGCCGGCTTCATGAAACTCGCGGGCTCCTCCGGCTGCACCGCATTGATGTCTTCGGCGTGGGATTTGTAGTTGAGCCCGATGCACCAGATCTTCGGCGGAACATCGTAGGGCAGATGTGGGGTGACGCTCTCAAGGGGAACCGGCTCGGTATCTGGAACGTTCGGCAACGTCCCCGATTGAATGATGGCCAGCAGATCGCCTTCGATCGGCAGAACGGCCGCGCCACGCACAATGCCCGTCCGCAGATGACCCTCGTGGAAAAAACGCATCAGCTTCATAGTGTTTTGGCGATGTCAACGAGATCGCTGAAGATTCCGTACGCGGTCTGCTCCACGCCGGGACTCAACTCGACGGTCCCGACCTTCCCCATCAGGTCCGTATCCAGCACCAGAATGTTCGAAGTTCCGCGCACGCTGGCGAGAATATCGGTGTCGTCCAGAACTTCGGCGCGCACGCGCAGCTTCACCGATTCGCCCACCATTCGCGCGCGCGCAACGAGCCGGACCCGCTTGCCATCCTTCTTCAGTTCGGCGAGTTTCTCCGGAGTCAGGCGCCCGATGCCTCGGCGGTCGACATCGAGCGGAGTCAGCCGCGCATTCATCAGCACGTTGGCCAGCGCCGCCGCTTTCGCCGCCGCGTCCCAACCCTCGATGTCGTAGCTGGCATCGGCCTCCGCCACGCCCATCCGCTGCGCGTCTTCGATCCCTTCCGCCAGCGTGCGGCCGCTTTCGAGCGCCTGAATCACCACGTTCGTCGTCGAGTTCAGCACCCCGGTGAATCCGCGAATTTTGCAGCCGGGCAGATTGTTGCGCACCAGGTTGAACACAGGCGCGCCATCCATGACGATGGATTCGAAGCGGAACTCGACCACCGCGCGCCGCGCTTCCTCGATTAACGCCGCGTAGGCATGCGCGATCGGCCCTTTGTTGGCGGTGATGACGTGCAGGGAGCGCGCGAACGCGGCCCTGATGTGCGAAATCGCCGGCTCGCCCGTGGCCGGATTCAGCGTGGTGATCTCGATGACGATATTGGGCCGCGCGCGATCGAGAAATTCTTCCACCGATCCGCAGCGCGGGCCGAACTCGGGCTCGACCGGCAATCCCCGCTGATCGAACGCGCTGCCGTGCCGCAGGGTATGAATCGCCACGATGCGAAACGGGAAAACCTTGCGCTGAGCTTCCAACAGACGCGCAAACGCGCGCCCCACATTGCCATAACCGATCAGTGCGAGTTTCAGAAGTCGAGTTTCTCCATCAGGGCGCTGAGTTCCGATTCTAGCGCAGTCTTCTTGCGCTTCAGTTCGCCCTGCTGATCGCGCAGCGCGGCCATCTTGGTCTCATTCGCGGCAAGCTGGCCCGCATACTGCTGGACCAGATCCTGCTGATTCTTGACATTATTGAGGCTCTGAATATTGGCCCGCACGCGCGTCTGATCCTGCGTCAAATCCGCGATGCTGCTTTCAGCCAGTTGCAGCGCGGCTGCGTTTTGCGAGATGTCGCGCTTCTTCTGCGCGATCTGCTCCAGCTGGCGGCGGCCAGCGGCGCTGAGCACTTTGTTCTCCAGCCATACAGCGATCACATCGGGCGTCATGTTGCTCACCGAGATGGTCTGATCGTACACCCGCTCCTCGCGCAGCACGAACGTTTCCGTCGCCGAGGCAGGCAGTTTCACTTCGAAGCGATTGGAACTCGCCGTCGTCTCCGACGCTTTCTGCGGTTCCAGCAATTTGTAACCCTGCCGCTGCGGATGTTCGATGATCAGCGTCTTGGCCTTCGCATCGACATTTTTGATCGTGAAGGTCTTCACCTCTTCAATCGAGGATTTCGAGGTCAAGGAACCACGATAGGCATGGATCTCGCGGACCACGTTTTTTGAGGAATCGAATTTCGTGGTGATGCGCGTGCCGAGGTCGACCCCGTAGCTGATCAGCCGTTTGTCGCCGGCCTTCACTGTCTCCACCAACGCTTCGCCCGCGTAGGTTCCGGCGTCGTAAACCGTAATCGGCCCGCCGTCGAGCGTCTTGCCGGTCGAGTTCGTCAGCTCCGCGGCATTTTGCGGATTGACGCCGAAACTCTCTTCATAGATGAGCAGCTTTCGCGCGCCGAGCTTCTGTTGCAGGAACGGGAGCATCGCGGATTCGCCTTTTTTCACGGTGACCGGGGAGGAGAAGCTGTATTCGAAGAGATCGCCCGCGTCGCGGCCTTCGGCGGTGGACTCGATGGTCGATGAGTGCTGCTGCAAAGCGTCGCCGTCCAGGATAAGACTCCTGTAGTTTTGCTGTTCGACCCCTCCGATCGCCCCCCCTGGAGCTTTCTTCGCCCTCGCCAGCGGCGCTGCCGAAATGGCCGCCTTTTGGTCGAGCGATCCTTGAAACAACTGCGGCGCGGCCGCCTGATTATCCGCCAGCTCCGCATTCGGCCGGATCACGTACTTCGGCGCGTACAACTGCGTCACGAACGAAATCGGCCGGCCCGACACCACCGACAGCCGCACGTTGTTCCAATCGTCGCCTGACATATTGTCGACGATCGCCCAGCCCTCGAGCGTCGGCTCGCCCTGCGGCGGGAACAACAAACGGTAACTCGACTTCCATACCGGCGACGGCGTCATGTAGCTGGCGATCAGGTCGCGCGCCGCCGTGCCGATGGAATCGATGTAGACGCTACGCCGGTCCTTCGACCGCGCGCCGTTCAACACCGCAAGATAATCCTTCAACAGCGCCTGCAATTTTGGATCGGTGAACTTAACCGAGGTCGCTCCGGCCAGATCGAAGGTCCGCAGCTCGCCCGCATCGGTCAATAGCGTAATGGTCTCGCGATCCGCGTCCTTCTCTTTGATCACCCGGGAGCTGACGATCACGCCCGCGAAGGTCTCCGTCCCATACTTCATCTCGACGCGCGCGCCCTTCATCTGATCGAGAAATACGGCCAGCGTGGAATCCGTTCCGACGGCGAAGGGAAAATTCTTGAGCCGTTCTTCCAGAGGCTCGCTGGCATCGTAGCGGACGCCGCTGATTTTCCCGCCGCTGCGGTCGATAATGGTCAGCGATTTCAGGACGTCGTTCATGTCCTCGGATTTAAAATCGATGCGAGCCGTATCGCCCGCCTCCAGCTTGCCGGCGCGTTCGAAAAAACCGACGCCGTGTTTATAAAGAATCACCTCGCGAATGGGCAGGTCGGCGGCAAAAACCGCGCCCGCGATGATCAACGACAATACCGGGAAAATGACTGGTCTTCGCATAAGTCAAACACCTCGACAATGTGCTTACAGCTTGACACGAACAACCGGCACACGTCAGACTCAAATTGGCGTCTCAACACAGGAATCGGAGAACAAAGTTTGAAAAAACGACTGATCGGGCTGGTGTGCGGCATGGCATCCACCGCGTTCGCGCAACTGGGGGGAGGCTATCTCGGCCCGGCCGTGCTTTCAAGCGGCGCGAGCGGCGTTGGCACCCGCAGCGGACAACAGGTGGATCTGCGATTCTACGCCGGCGTAAACGGTATTTACGATTCCAGCATCCAGCCGGTTGCGGTCAACGCGAACGGCACTCTGGTGACCATCAACGGTCTCTATGGAGTGGAGGCCAACGTGGGCGTTTATGGCACGCATGACTGGAAGACGGCAGTACTGGGACTCGATTACCGGGGCACTTTCCGCGAGTATAACGGCGGTTCCGCGTACGACGGCATCGATCAGTTCTTAACCCTCGGCTACACCTGGCAGGAGTCGCGCCGTGTCGTTTTCAAGGCCCAGGCGCTGGCCGGCACGCTTTCCGACGGACTGGCGATTGGAGTTCTCCCAACCATCACGAACAATGAGGTCGCTACGCCCACCTCTCTCTTGTTCGACAATCGCTCCTATTACCTGCAAGGCGGAATGGATGTGACCTTGATACAATCGGCGCGCACCCTTTACACCTTCGGCGCCCAGGGATTCGACGTGTGGAGGCAATCGTCCTATCTGGTGGGGGTGGAAGGATACAACGCGCGCGGCACGGTGGAGCACAGGCTCAACAAGAATACGTCGGTGGGCTTCAATTATCAGCGCCAACATTACGATTTCCCCAAGGTCTTCGGCCAAGCCAATATCGACACTGGCGAGATTTTCGTTGGCACCAATCTGGGACGCTACTGGAAGCTTACTGTGAGGGGCGGCATATTTCACGCCGAGGTGAGCGGCTTGGAGTCGGTGGCGCTGAGTCCGGTGATCGCCGCTTTGCTGGGGCAGACGACGGCGATCCAGGCGTTTTACCGCGTTAATTATTATCCCAGCGGACAAGCGACGCTCACCAGAAGATTCAAGCGCGCCAGCCTGGGCTTCTCCTACGGACAAGGCGCGAGCCCCGGCAACGGCATCTATCTCACATCGAGGAGCGATAATGGCGCGGCCAGTTACAGTTATACCGGGATTCGCAGAGTGAGCCTTGCCATTAGTGGCGGATATAGCAGTCTCAACAGCATCGGTCAGGGAATCGCGCCTTATCGAATGGGATTCGGGGGCGCCGGAATCACCTATACCCTGCCGTACCAGCTGCACCTGACGGGGCGTTACGATTACCACTATCAGGAGATCGAAAGCCTGACGTATAAGCACACCGGCAATCGCGTGACGGTGGGCTTGACGTTCAGTCCCGGACAGGTTCCGTTGTCGCTCTGGTAGCAGCATGGGGGGCGCGCGCATCCTGCTGGTGGACGACGAAGCCCCGCTGCTGGATTTGTTGAAGAGATACCTGGAACGGATGGGTTACCAGGTGGAGGCGTGTCTCACGCCGGAGGAGGCTCTCCAGCATTTCGAGACGGACCCCGCCGCTTATTCCCTGGTCCTGACCGATCTGACGCTCCCCGGGATCAGCGGTGAACAGATGATCGAGCGGATGCGCGCGCGCCAGCCAAAAATGCGCGCGATTATCGTCAGCGGATACCCCTACGAGCCGCAGCACAAATGGACGGGCTTTCTGCAAAAACCCTTTTTGCCGAAAATGCTGGCGGAACTGATCGAAAAAATGCTGCCGAAATGACCATGAGTGTGGGCATTCGCGGCGACGGAGTTGCGGCTCGCTGCTGCGCTCACCTGCTCGGCGAGGCTGGCTTTCGCGTGTCGTTCGAACCCGGCAGCCGTCCGCGGGTGCCCGCCATCATGCTGGGCGATGCGGCGCAGCAGCTGATCCGGGATATTTTCGAGCGGGACGATTTATTTCGCGGCCTGCCAAAGATTACCAGGCGCATGGTCGCGTGGGGCGCCCATCAGCCGGTCGAGCTTGCTCATTCGGCGGTGATGGTTTCCGAGGAGTTTCTTCTCGAAAGCCTGGGGCCGGTTCCGGATCACAAAGGAGATGCGGAGTGGACCATCCGCGCGGCTCCACCATTGCGCGCAACCACGCACCGGTTCGGATCGCGCATGGCTGCTCCGATGGCGGTCGAGTTAAAAGCGGCCGTGCAGCCCGATACGTGCTGGGTCGAATCCGTGGAAGATGGCTGGTTGTTCCTGCTTCCGGGATGGCTGCTGGCGGTCGGAGAGCAGCCGCTCGAAAAAAGCAGGCTCGTCAAGGAGCAGATTGCCTGGGTCGATTCCGCGACGGTCGAGTTCCCGGCCTCGCCGCGCATGGCTGCGCCGCTCGGAGGTGACGGATGGATCGCGTGCGGAAGCGCGGCGATGGCGTTCGATCCGCTGTGTGGCGATGGAACGGCTCATGCGGTGCGCGAGGCGATTCTCGCGTCGGCGGTGATTCGCGCGATCGCGCGTGGCGAGGAACCCAGTCCTCTGCTCGCGCATTACGAGGCTCGGCTGACTGC
>JBEKOZ010000143.1:0-9118 GCA_049521275.1 Bryobacteraceae bacterium
TTCAGATCATCCTCAATAACGAATCGCTCGACTTCGTCAACATCGAGATGCAGGAAGCCGGCGTGGTCCCGTTCGGCGTCGATTTCAAGAATCCGAATTTCGCGAAGGTCGCCGAGGCGATGGGCGCGAAGGGCATACGCATCGAAGAACCCGGTGACGTAAGAGAAGGGCTTGCCGCGGCCCTTGCCCACCAAAGCGGTCCCGTGGTGGTGGATGTGGTGGTCGACCCTTACGCACTGTCGCTGCCTTCGCATGTACCGTTCCATACCGTAAAAGGCTTTACTCTAAGCCTCGCAAAACAGGTATTGAACGGAAAAATGGACTCGGTGATCCGGACGATCAAACACAACATCGGACTCGTTTGAATTGCAACTAGTGGCCTGTCCAAGAGAAAACGTTAGTATGTGGCTCGTACGCCTGTGCGGGCGCAGACGAGGCGTCGAGACGAGCCGCGACGCGCAAGTGTGTTCTCCTGCCCGAAGATCGGGCAACGATGGGAAGGAAAACGCAGCGGGCCTGAGTGGATGGGGCGAAAAATTGGAGACAGCCCGCTCTGTCCACGCGGCACAAAAACGGCGCCTTGGGACAGAGTAGGCTGTCCCCAATTTTTCGCAATTTTTCGCACAACGCGCCCGCCACTAGCTGTTAGTTAACGAGCGCGGCGACGATGGTGGCGTCGTCGGTTTGGCGATCGCCTGAAAATTCGTCGAGCGCCCGAAACGCAGCCTGGACAATGCTGTCCGGCTGCCGCATTTGACAATGAGTTACGGCCGCAAGAAGGCCCTCCACGCCCCACTCGTCGCTTGCCGCGTTCGTTGCTTCGACAATGCCGTCGGTATACGCGACGATGAGATCGGCGGAATTTAGCTGAACCGCCCGCGCTTCGTAGACCGTGTCCGCAAAGAATCCAACGGGTGGCGCGCCGGCTTCGAGCCAAGTGATCGCGTCGCGCCCGCGGATGACCATCGCGGGATTGTGGCCTGCATTTACATAGTGCAGCATCCGCGTATTTTCGTCGAAGACCCCATATAATAAGGTGGCGTATCGATCGGGGGGCGAGCACGCGTACAATTGGCGGTTCACCGCGGTCACCACCGCGGCCACGTCGTCGGGAGCGAACGAAGCGGCAGTGCGAAGAGAGGATTGGACGTTCGCTATGAGGAGCGCCGCCGGAAGTCCTTTCCCTGAGGCATCGGCGACAGAGAAGGCTACGCGGCCTCCCGGCAGGGGCAGGAAGGTGAAGCAATCGCCGCCGAGGGCGCGCATCTGCCGGCATCGGGCACTGTACCCGAGTCTCTGGGTTTTCGCGTGCGGGACTTCCATGAATCGTTCTTGCAGGTCGCAGGCCAACGCCCAGTCCTGGCTGACGTCCACCACCATCGATTCCGTGATCATCTCCGCACCTCCGTAAGTATGTCGGCGCGTGCGGGTTGAATTCGACATCGGAGCGCCAAATTTATTTCAGGAAATTTGTCCGGAGCATGTCGAGAATCGGGGATCGGCTCCGACTACCAGGTGAACGCGCCAAAGGCAGCGTCAAAGGGAGGAAGAGGCATGAAATACATTTTGCTGATGTCAGGAACAATGGGCGGGGTGGACACATACCGGGCTTGGAGCAAAAAAGATATCGATGGCCATATGGCCGTCCTGGCCAGCCTGAACCGCGAGCTCACGGAATCGGGTGAGTTCGTAGCAACCCAGGGTTTGGCAGCTCCGCAGGAGGCTAAGCTCGTACACGGATTGAGGGACGGGATGCCTGTGACGGACGGCATTTTCCCCGAATCCAAGGAGTTTCTGCTGGGCTATTGGATTATAGACGTAGCCACACCGGAGCGGGCCTGCGAGATTGCCGCCCGGATTTCAACCGCTCCGGGGCCCGGCGGTATACCGACCAACATGCCCATCGAAGTTCGGCAGTTCGCGATCCACGTTCCGCAATCGTAGAGGATGCGGCCGGCACAGCGTCCTCTAGCGAAAGGAGCAAACTTATGAAATACATTTTGATGATGCATGGCAAAAAGGCCGACTGGGATGAGTACACCAGGTGGTCGAAAGAGGATCTGCAGCGGAACGTCGCCTATATGCGGAGCTTCAGCAAGGAACTTAACGAGGGCGGTGTCTTCGTGGATACGAAGGGGCTGGCTTTGCCGCACGAGGCGAAGATCGTTCGCGCGGGGCAAAACGGAGAGCCCGTTACGGACGGTGTGTTCCCGGAATCGAAGGAGTTTCTTGCCGGATACTGGGTCATCGACGTCGAGACTCCAGAGCAGGCGTACAAGATTGCCGCTCGAGCGTCCGCCGCGCCCGGGCCCGGCGGGAAGCCGGCAAACATGCCGATCGAGGTAAGGCAGGTGCTCGGTACCCACAGCGATTTGGGATTCTGAACACGGATAATCGGACGTGGCTTTAAGCGAACACGCATCCGATCTGCCGATCGGGCACCTGTTGCGGGAACTGACGCCACAGGTGCTCGGGATCGTGGTGCGCAGATACCGTGACTTCGCCGCGGCCGAGGATGCGGTTCAAGAAGCGTCGATCGCGGCGGTGATGCAATGGCCGCAGGACGGTCTTCCGGAGAATCCGCGCGCGTGGCTGACGCAGGTTGCCTTTCGAAAGATGACGGACCATATCCGCGGCGAATCCGCCCGCCGGCGTCGCGAGACGGAGGTCGCTGAGGAGACGGCCCGCGCGCCCGTGACCGGCTTCGATGCGGTGCCGGTGAAGGACGACACGCTCGTTCTTCTCTTCATGTGCTGCCATCCGGCGCTTGCGCCCTCGTCCGCCATCGCTGTAACGCTCCGCGCCGTCGGTGGTCTAACCACGGCTGAAATCGCCAATGCCTTCCTGGTTCCGGAAGCCACCATGGCGCAGCGAATCAGCCGGGCGAAGCAGACCATCAAGGCATCGGGGATTCCATTTTTATTGCCCAATCCCGAAGAGCGTGGGGTGCGTCTGCGCTCGGTGCTGCATGTCCTCTATTTGATCTTCAACGAGGGATATACGGCCACATCAGGGCCCCACCTGCGGCGCTCCGATCTCTCTCAGGAGGGGATCCGTCTGGCGCGCATGGCCCTTCAACTGGAACCCGAAAATACGGAAATCGCGGGCCTGCTTGCGCTGATGCTGTTGACCGACGCGCGCCGGCAGGCCCGAACCGGGTTAAACGATGAATTGATTCCGCTGTCGCAACAGAACCGGGCTCTTTGGGATCGTGGGCAGATCGCGGAAGGGCTCGCACTCCTCTCAGCGGCGCTGCCGAAAGGCTCCCTCGGACCTTATCAACTCCAAGCCGCGATCGCCGCCGTTCACGATGAAGCCGAGCACCCCGAAGATACCGATTGGCCCCAGATACTGGCGCTCTACGAGTTGCTGAAACGGATGTCGGACAATCCCATGGTGATCTTGAATCATGCAATCGCGGCGGCCATGGTGCATGGTCCGAAAGAAGGGTTGCATCTGCTGGACGGCCTCCAGGGGGAGCCGCGAATCGCCGAACGCCACCGCCTGGATGCGGTTCGCGCACATCTGCTGGAAATGGCTGGCGATGCGCAAGCCGCGGCGAAATACTACCTCGCGGCCGCGGGCAAAACTGTGAATCTCCCAGAGCGCAATTACCTTCTGATGCAAGCTGCGCGGCTCGCTTCGATGACCTGACAAACCTCAAGGATTGTTGCCGGGCCCGGATGGCTAGCGGGTTCCGCCAGAAAGTTTGCGGTAGTACTCCGCAACCGAGTTCTGATAACCGGCGGGCACCTTGTTTGGATCCGCGTTGCGGATCGTGCCGCCGCGGTTTTCCTCGAGCTGACGACGTAGTTGCAGTTCGAGCGCGTCCAGAGTGCTGACGAGCTGCTGATGCATCTGCTCAACCAAAGTGGGATTGCCGGGAAAACGTTTGGGATCGAGATGGCGCATTTGCTCGATCAGGGATTGGAGCTGCTGCTTCGCCTCCGGGCTATCCTGCACGACGGCGCGAACCTGATTGAGAAGGTTCAGTCCCTGATCAATTTCGCGCTGAGCGTCTGCCGGGTTGGGACCTTTCTGCGGCGCAACCGCACGACCCTGGATGCGCGTATTTCCAGTGTCCCAACCGCCGTCGACGTAGCTGCCGCGATCCCGCCCACCGGTCGCGGGGTTACCCACAGGGCCCGCGAGTCGATCACCGACCTGACCCGTAGAACCGTTCGGGTCTCCGGGCTGCCCACCCTGGCTTGGCTGGTCGCCACGACTCATCTGGCCCTGTTGACCTGGTTGCCCGGCACGGCCATTCGGAGCCTGCTGATTCCCGTTTCGCCCACCAAGATTATCAAGCCGATCCCGCAGACGCGATAGATCGTCAATGGCGCGGTTGAGCTCGCCGTCCTTCGAAGCGCGCTGCTGACCGTTGCTGCCCAAGGCGCGAGACGCCTCGCCGATCTGCTGGCCCAGCTTCTGCAGATCGTTCGTGAGGGCGGTTTCGGCCGGATCGGAAAACTGATTCTGTCGCAGCCAATCCGAGCTTCTTTGCAGGCGGGTGCCCAGATCGTTTTCGTCCATCCCATCGAGCGCTCCGCGCAGCTTATTCGAAGCAGCCGGCTGCGTGGGCGCGAGCTCGCGCGCCGCGCCGCGCAATTGCTGCGTGAGGTGCGACAGGTCGTCGCTCACCTTTTGGCGATCGTTGATTATTTTGTCGACCTCCTGGGCGGATGGAGGGGCCGGCGCTTTTCCGCCGGCGCGAGCGGCGTTTTGCTGCGCAACCAAATCGCGAATATGATCGGCCTGCTGCTTTTGACGCGCCGCCAATTGATCGGCCGTCTGGGCCATCGACTTGAGGTGGCCGGAAGCGTCCTGCTGCTGGACGCCACCGAGAAGATCGGTGGCTTCGCGCAGTCGATCGGCCGCGCGGCGGGCGTCAGCCGCGCTCGCGCTTTGAGACGTCGCGCGGCGCATGTCGTCATTCGCCTGGCGCAAGCGATCGAGGGCGCGCTGAGCCGCCTGTTGCCGCGAATCTCCCTGTTGCTGCGAGTTCCCCTGACTCGCCGGCTGGCTTCCTCCACTACTGGACGATGAAGCACTCCCTTGGCCGCTCTGACTTTGTTGTCCCTTCTGGCCGTTTTGAGCAACCTGCTGCTCCATCTGGCGCTGAAGCTGCTCTGCCTCACGCTGGAGCATCTCCTGCTGCCACTTCTGCTCGGCAGTCTGCGTGCCGTTGCGCTGTCGCTGGGCCAGATCCTCTTCGCGCCTGGCAAGCTCGTCGAGCTTCTTCAGCGCATCGTCGATTTCCTGCTCCTTTTGCTGGGTGCTCGCAGCCGACGATTGGCGAGTCTCGTACTGATTCTTCTCGGTGTCGAGCTCAAGATCGAACAAGGCCGCTAGATCCCGCGCCGCCCCACCACCACCGCCGCCTCCGCCGCCGCGCCCGAACGCGACCTGAATTTCGCGGAATGTCGCTTCGGCCCGCAGCAGATATTGCAGCGCCTTCTGTTCACTTGGGATCGCGTCCTTCCATTTCTGGTTCTGCAACTGCTGCGCGGCCGGCTCCATGGCGCTCGCCGCAGCCAGCATGTCCTTTTGGAAATCGCTGATCGCTTTCACTTCGTCGGTCAGCTCGCGAGCCTGCAAGCGGTCTGCAAGCGTCACCGCCTGATCATGCAAGGTCGCCTGCGACTGAGCTAACAGCTTCGAAATCTCCGTTGCCTGCTGTTGCGTCGCGTTCTTGTCTCCCTGCTGCCGGAATGTGGCGGTGATGATCTCCTTCTCGCGCTGCGAAATCTGCGGATCTCGCTGGCCCCCGCCTCCGCCCCCTCCACCACCGCCGCCCATTTCCTGCGACTGGGAAAAATTGCGCTCAAACGGGTCGGCCTGGATGAACATGATGTCGGTGTGAGATTCGGCGTTCGCATCCTTCGCCATGGCGTATACGCTGACCAGATCGCCCGGAACCAACTTGAAATCCTCGAGCGAAATCGTGGTCGACCCGTCCGCCTGCCTGTCGCCCTTCTTCTTCAGCAAATCGACGGTCGTCTCCGGACCGCCGTTGACCGAATAATGCAGCGTGACGCCGCTCAACGCGAAATCGCCCGAAGCCTTCGCCGCGACCGTGACCTCTTCGATGGGATTGGCGTGATAGTCGCCCCGGCCCGGACGCACCAACGCAACCTGCGGCGGATTCGGTTTGCGAGCCTCAATGAAAAAATCCTCGCTGACGCGAACCGGCGCGCCGGAATCGATGCCAGCGACGTGATAGACGCCGTCCTTCTCCATCTTGACGAGGCCGTGATAAACATTATTAGCGCCGCCCGATAGCTGCACCTGCTGCCCGCTGTCCAATTGGATTTCGGCGCCCTGAAGCGGCCGGTCGGTGGCTATCTCAAGCTCCGCCTCAGTACCGGCGACCGCGCGCAGATCTCCGCCGCGCTCCTCGACCTCAGAGGGCATGCCCGTCCAGGCGGGGTAACGATACGTCACGCGAATCTGCTTCACGGCAGGCAGATCAGTGACGCGAATGTTGTAGTGCTTCGACTCCATCGCGCCGGCTGTTACGTAGTATTCGACATTCTCCGGCAGCGCCGCGAACAGAAACTCATAGCCCCCGGCGAAATTGCCGGCCAGCTTCGCCTGCATCGCGATCTCTTCCCATTTTTTCGAGCTCTGATAGCGGGCGAACAACTTCACACTGGGCGAACGCAGACCGCTGGGGATCGCCGAAACGATTTGATCGGCGTGACGGCGCACCACCGCATCGCCGGGCATCACGCGAAGATCATAGATCGCAGGCTTATCGAGGCGCGGACCCGTCCAGAGCAGCGACGCGCCATAGCCAAGAAAACCCGGCCCCGCGGCGACCATCCAGATCAGGATAGCCAGCGCGGCAACGCTCGCACCCGTGGAAAACCACAGGCGACGATTCGGAACCATTTCCTCGGGTCTGGCGTATTGCGCGACCTGCATTGTGTCCCGCGCCAAAAGGTCAATGAACGGATCCTGGCCTTCCCGCTCGACGAACGTCGTGAGCCGCTGCTCGAACTGCGGGAAAACGGTCTCGGCGGTTCCGATCGCAAGCCGGCGGGTCAGGCGGCGCAACGGCAATACCAAGCCCGCGCCAGCGGTGATTACGAGAATCAAGATCAGGGCGAGGCGAGCCCCGCTAACGCTTCCGCGCGAAAACGCGAAAGTGTTCGCAATCATGACCAGCCCCAACGTCGCGAGTAAAGCGATGCCGGTGAGAACGGCCGCGCCGCGCAGCAATGTGCTCCACCGCAAGCGTTGCTCGAGTTGCGCAATGTATGCGTGAAGCTGTTCGCGGAGACTCATGCAACCTCCAGCCAACGTTTACATCCAAAGTATCGCAAATGTTACAATTCCTCGCGCTGCGTACCAAGATAACGGCTGGCCAGCACCGATTCAGCCACAGCGGATATCAGCACCAGAAGCATCACGTACCACCACAAAGTCTGCGGCACCTTGCGCTCGCCCGCCGCGCTCCCTGTCTGATGGGCCGGGGCCGCCTCCTCGGAAGATTCTCCCCGCCACAGCGACAGCAGATCCTCGGGAATCACATCCAGGACCGACTCCTTGGGGTCCGGATTGACGCCAACTTCATCCTGCCGGCCATTCGCAAGCCGAAGCTGGTAGTAACCCGCCTCGGTAAGCTGAATCGACTGCGCCGACGCCGCCTCGCTCAGACTCAGCGGGCGCTTCCCTTCGGGATCGGTCACCTCGACGCCCTGACCCCGCTCCTTCGCATTGCGCAGCTCCAGGTATGCGTCGACGGTCCGCGATCCGCCCTGCCGTTCGGTGCCTGAAAGGTAGCGCGCGGTCTGCTCGACAAACGGAACGAACGCGGGATCGAGAGGAAAATCGTTAGTGAGATTGTCCAGGCCGGAAGTGAGCAGCAGTACGCGCCCCTCGCCGATCCGCTTCTCCATGAGAAGCGGCGTCTGATCGCTGAGCCGAACGATCACGCGAGCGTCCCCCGGATCGACGTCGAGAGCGTAGAAAAACTTCACGCCGGACCAACCATCGGCCTTGGCCACGGCAGCGAAGGAAGAATCGGCCGATCCCACAGTCATGAAGCGGCCGGGAACGCGGCTATAATCCCGGGTCGCGGTGATGTGCTCGCCGAAAATCGGGATCTGCGAGCGCGCGCCGGCCGAGGTTCCGGCGGTGAGCATCACACTTCCGCCGGAGCGAACGTAGCCCGTGAGCGAGTTTTCAAGAAGCGGGGGCACGGAGTTGACGTCCGAAAGAATGACGAAAGAGTAATTCGAGGGTTTCCGGTCCGCGGCCTCGTTGACGTTGATCGATTCGAGAATGAACGCCGACTGCGCCGCGGCGGAAAGCGCCGCGCCGACGTAGAACGACGAACGCGAGTCGCCGTAATTGTGGATGAACAGGGCCCTTTTCGGATCGGAGCGCTCGACGGCAAAACGGCGGAGATCGTCGCCCGGAAGCGAGTCGGCGTGGTCGATCTTCACCTCGCACTGGCTGAATCCGTAAGGCACCACGAGCGCCGGAAAGTCGACCGTTGCGCGACCATTCGCCGGCACCGCGATGGTCTTGGTAGCCGTGGTCTTGCCGTTCACGACAAGCGACACGATTCGTTGCGCCGCGGGAGTGCCGAAGCCCGCGATCACCGCCTGTGCATGAATCGGCTTGGCGTCGCGGCCCCAGACTTGTCCCGGCGCGTCGACCGATTCGACGGTCCAATTCGGTTCCGCTCTGCTGACCACGGCGTAGGTCACCAGTTTGACGTTCGCGGGCAGCGCCATGTCGGAGAAATTCCCGGCTAGATCGGCGCGCTGCATGTCGCTGATGAGGTGAAACTCGATCGGGACGCGGGACGACTCCGCCATCGCGCGAACCGCCCGCGCCAGTTCGCCGAAGTTGCCGTGGCTATCGCCGGGTTGAATCGCCTGCACCGCGGCGCGGAGCACCGATTGATCCTCGACCGGCTGCGTCAGGAGGCGAAGCTGGGAGCCGAACGACGCGACCTGCGCCCGCACCGCGCCCTTCCCGGCAATCACGTTCATCGCCGCGTCCTTGGCATCATCGAGCCGCTTCCCCGCGCGCATGCTGAACGAGTTGTCGACGACCACCAGCATCAGCCGGTTGCTCGCCAGCGCCGCCGGATTTCTATTAA
>JBEKOZ010000144.1:0-13185 GCA_049521275.1 Bryobacteraceae bacterium
GACTATCTTTCGAAACCGCTGAGCGCCAGTGCGCTGGAGGAGAAGCTGGAAAGCGTCCTGCTCGACCAAGCCGTGGCCACAGAGAGCCGTTTGGCCGGTCTCTAGTGTTCTGTTTCCGAAGTTCCTTGACGAACCCTTGGGTGGGGCGGTCCCCCTGGACCGCGGCCGACGCCCGCGTCGGCCTATGATTCGCGTGCGCAGGCCGAGCCGGACCAGAGGGTCCGGCGCCGACGAGGGCGTCCGCCCCACGTCTATCGCTACACGAACTTCAGAAACAGGACACTAATGCGTCAGATCGATGCCGAGCTTCTTCAGCTCCTCGGCATAGTAACGTTTGTGCAGCAGATCCCACTCCTCGGTGCCCTCCGGGATCTCGCGCTTCTGCGTGCGGATCTTGGTGCGCGCCGCGCGATCGACTTTTTCCTCGGTGACCAGCAGTTCGGTGAACACCTTCACCAGCTCGAGGCGCACATCGTTGGGCGGACGCTTCACGCGGAAATCGCGGCTCTTGCGCAGCTCGGCGACGATCTTGTGTGAAATGTCGTTGATCTTATCGCGCGACAGCTTCATGTGGTCGCCCGAATCTCGGCCGGCCGCGCGAATCACTTTCCGCTGCGTGATCAGGGTGTTCTTGATCTTGCGGAACATGTCCTGATAGCTCACGCCCTCACGGCGCATGTACTCGGTGTACTGGCTGAGCATTTCGCGCACTTCTTCGTTGAGACTGTCCTCGATGGCCAGATCCTGTTCGATCACGGCGGCGATAAATGCGGCCGCAACCTGGGCATCGGTTGTCTCAATCCACTGGGGCGTCAGCTTTTTGACGATTTGGCGCGTGACGTAATCGACGAACTCTCGTGCGAGCAGCATTCCTCGCACCTAGTTTAGCAAACGGAGTCGTCAGTTCGTCATCTCGCCACGATGATTCTGAATAAAATCGTCATCGATGGGCTTGCGTCCGCGAAATCCCTCTTCGAGACCGTGCCAGAAACGGATCTTCCTTTCTTCGCCTAATTTCCAGCAAAGGCATACCGGCTGGCCCTGATAACGCGAGAGGAAATCGATCAGCCCGATGTCGACGTCCTTGAGCAGCGCGCCCGCCTGCTCCACGCGATCGGCCGCGTCCTTCAACGCCGCGGCGCTGGTGTCCCGCCGGGCGCGCAGAGCCAGATGCGCCCCCGGGTCGACGCGCGAACCTCCCGCCATGCGGATGCGCCGGGTGTTATTCTCGACATCGTCGTGCGCCTTCTGATACTCGGCCTTATGAAAAAGCACGTCGCGCAGAGCGCGCTCGACTTCAGGCAGAGCGCTCTCCGCTTCGGCAAGGGTGAAATATCGGGGCATTTATCGCAAGCGTGCGGCGAATCGATAGGTGGCAATCCCGAGCGCCAAAACCGCGCCGCCAAGCACAGTATAAAGGATCGCCGGATGCTGCTCGCTCCAGGGTTTTGTCGGAGCGGGAGGCGGATGATAGAACGGACTTGGCTCCTGCCGATCGAGTGCCCAGACGTGCTCCGGCAGGGACTGCCTGGCGAGCACATTTCCAAGATCGTACTGCGGCATCATCGCCAATTCCGGCTCTGGCCCGTCGTAGTAGAGCCAATAGGAGCCCTGGGCCGGCGCCAGAAATTTCACTTGATTCACCGGCCCCTCCGCCTGGATGCGACCGATCTGAATCGGCTTGTCATCGCGGTTATAGACTCGCAGCCTGTAATAGCGATGGCCCTCGCTAGCGAAAAGCGTCAACGACTCCTCGGTGAACTCCGGACCCGGCAGCCGTGCGATGGTTCCCCCGCCTGCGTAGGTCCAGGCTTGAGCATCGTCGCTGGTTTCGACGCCGACGGCTCGCTGAAACTGGGGCGACGAACTCTCCAGGCGAAGGCGATTCACGGGCAGACCGGTGATCCCGAGATCGACTTGCGCCAAAGTGGACCTCGTTGCCGAATCTTCAGAGATCTGCGGAGTTGCTGTTGCGTACACTTCAAAGACCTCCGGCTGCTCTTCGTGCGAATCCACGGCGGCGCCCAAAACCAGGCCATTTTTCATCCATCCGAAAATCGTAACCCGCAGAAACGGCCTTCTTGACACCGGGTACTCTACACTTGTCGAACTGAATTCGCGGCCGTCCTGCGAGAAATTGAAAATGGCGCCGTCGCTGCGCGCGACGGACCAGCGCTTCCCGTCCTGGCTGGTCTCGATGCGAACGCCGCTGCGAAAGTTTTTCAGATCCGTGAAAATCTCAATCTTGTTATGGGTTCCGACCGGGCGCCTGCGCACCGTGAATTGAAGTCCGACGCCGGGGACGATGGACTGATCGAATATCTCCTCCCTGCCAGTAACTGGGCGCTCGTCCGTCGCGCGGCCCGCGGTCTCGAAAATAAAGGGGATTTCCTCACTATCGCGAAAGACTTTCATCTTGTAATAGCGGCTCCCAATGGCGGCGTAAACCTCGCGGTCGAGCTTCACCACCGCCAGTCCACCGCCGGGCGTCAACGGGATGCGTTTGCGGTATTTCCACGCCGACAAATCGAGCGGCGCTGCGCTCGCGATCATGGCGAAGATGAGGAGAAACTTAGGCGCTCGGGTCATCTTTCAGCAACTTCTCAATCATCGGACGGAATCGGGAATAAAGATACGACATGCTGAGCAGCAGCACCCCCAATCCGCCGAAGGCCACGATCCGAAAGACGAAACCGAGCTCCCAAACGTCGCTTAAATAGAGCTTAATGACCACTAATGTCATCAATAAGAGACCTAAAACGCGGTTAATTGACGTCCTTGTCGCCACTCCGAGGATCACCAGCATCACGGCATAAAGCGCCATCAGAATCGAAATCGACACCGTGCCGGTTTCAAACTGGGCGGGCTTGGCCACGGTACGTTGCACATAATCAACCAGTTCGAGTCCGAGCGCGGTCAGCGTGACGACATGCGCGGCAACATAGGCGATCAGCTTTTGCGCACGGTTGGTAAAGAACTTCGCCGCAAGGAAAAGAGCGATCGCGCTGACGGCGAAAGTCAGGAAACGTTGATTCGGGATCAGCGCGTCCTGCGTGAACAGGCGCAACAGAGCGAGTACCAATACGATGCTCGCTCCAATGCTCATGCGGATGCTCGCGAATCGCACCGAGATCCATGCCAGGGCGGCTCCTTCGAGCGCCCATGCCATGGTGATGCGGAAACCCGCGAATTGGATGGGCACCGCAAGCGTCAGGAATGTCAGCGTCACGGCGACGGCGAGCTGGGCGGGCCAGGTCTCCCGCTCCTCGGTCGCAGCCGGCTTCCAGACCAGCTTGGCGAGCAGTAAATTCAGGGCTCCGAGCGCTGCCGCGAACAATCCCATGTAGGCGTGATAGCCGGGATTGAGCAGATAATAAGATGCGCCAAAGTAGGCCGCGGCGTTGACCACCATGACGAGAAGATCAGTGTTGCGAAGGACGCGTTTTTTAATCGCGGCCCACCAGAGGATCCACAGGAAGAAGAGCGCGAAGGCTCCGGTGATGTACAGGAACTGAAATTCGGGATTGGCTTTCGTGGAAAGAAAATAGGCGCCCCAGTAGCAGGTGAGCGTCCAGGCCGGCACTTCGGGCCAGCGCCGAATTTCGGCGACGGCCAGGCCTCCCAGCGCATAGAGGAACAGGAACGGCAGGAATCGCTCCGGCGTATGCTCCCAGATGTTTAGTATCGCGACGGGACCCAGCAGCTGTGCGATCCACCACAGTATTCGCGACCGGGCGCAGCAAAACTGTGCGTAGAAAGCGATCGCGAAGACCGTGGCCACGACATGATCGCTGGATGAGGCGGAGAAGCCCAGCCACAAGCCGTACCAAAGAATCGTTGCCGCGGCGGCCAGGAATTCCAGCGCCCGCCAGCGGCGCATTCTGGTCAACGCCAAGCCGCCGAGGTTCAGGAGAAAAACGTAGTTGAATAAAATCCACGGATGAGGGTCGCCGGAGGAGAGCGCGCCGGGGGTCCAGTATCCGGCCACCATTCCGACGACGGCGATGGTCTGCGATTCGTAGCGCATGGCGAACACGGCCGCCGCGACGGTGGTGAGCACCATCAGCACAAACGCCGCAGGCTGCGGCACCAGGTGATACAAGCCGAAAGATGCCCAGAAGGAGAGATAGAGCAGCGCGAGCCCGAGCCCGGTGATTCCCTGGCCGAAGATTTTCTGGCCTCGCCTCCACATCAAGTCGCCCCGACGATGTTGAACCAGTTGAGGCCGATGCGGGTCTCGAGCACGGCAGCGGGCTTGGGGACGGATGCCGGCGGCGGCGTGGCTTCCTGAAAAGGGATCGGGGGCGGGGCCGCTGAAGTCGTTGTTGACGGGATCGGGGGCGGTTTCGGCGCTGGAGTCGAGACCACGCGCGGAGCGCTCGAAATCCCCGCCGCGGCCTCCAGGCGCGCAAAGCGACCGTCGACCTGCTGCTGGTATTCGTCCTGCCGCCGAAGCAGCCTGGCGAGAGCCTCCGAAATGGCTTCCAGCCTCTCATCGTCTGGCATAGGTATAGCTTACACACTACATCAGTTAGGAATTAAACTGAAAGAAATATATGGCTGAGAACGATTTTCCTTTGCCCCCGCCGACTTTTGAATTTCTGGTGTTTTCGCTGAAGACGCAGGCGGAGGTGCGCCTCGGGCTGTTGAAGTTCGGCGAAGAACAGGAGGAGGCTCCGGATCTGAAAGCCGCACGCCACGCGATCGATCTGCTCGCCATGATTCATGAGAAGACGCGGAGCAATCTTTCCATGGATGAGCAGCGGCTGATTGAAAATTCGCTGACGGAGCTTCGATTCCGCTATGTGCAGGTGAGCGAGACGGTAGGGAAGTCGAAGCTTGAAGAGAGCACCGGCGCCGAAACGGCGTCGTAATGGATCTGCCGCTATACATCACGGTGCTGGGGTCGGGCACCAGCACCGGCGTGCCGACGATCGGCTGCGAGTGCGCGGTATGCACGTCGACGGACCCGCGCGACAATCGTCTGCGGCCGTCGATACTGGTTCGCTACGCGGGCAAAGGCATTCTGATCGACACGACGCCCGATTTCCGGACGCAGGCGCTGCGTGCGCCGATCGAGCGGGTGGATGCGATTCTCTACACCCACGCCCATGCCGATCATATTCTCGGTTTAGATGACGTGCGGCCGTTCAACTACCGCCAGCGCGCGGCGATTCCGGTCTATGCGAAGCAGGATACGCTCGATGCGATCCGGCGGGTGTTCCGTTACGCGTTTGAAAAGGAGGCGGCGCAAACTTCGATTCCGAAGTTGAAGCTTCATCCGATTGAAGAGGAGCCTTTCGAGCTGTTCGGACTGACGATTACGCCGCTGCGCGTGTTGCACGGCGAGTCCGAGATTCTGGGGTTCCGATTCGGTCCGGCGGCGTACATTACGGATCAGAGCGGGATTCCGGAGCCGACCATGGCCAAGCTGCGGGATCTCGACGTGTTGTTTCTCGATGCGCTGCGGCACAAGCCTCATCCGACGCACTCGACGGTGGCGCAGGCTTTGCAATGGGTGGCGGAATTGAGGCCGCGGCAGGCTTATTTCACCCACCTCTGCCACGACCTGGGGCATGCGCGCACGGAAGCTACGCTGCCGGCCGGCGTGCATCTGGCTTATGACGGATTGGAAATTGTCGTGGAGCCGAAGCTGTGATGGATTCGGTGGTCACGATTGGGAATTTCGACGGCGTTCATGCTGGGCATCGTCAACTGTTGCGTCGAGCGGTGGAACTAGGGCGCGAGCGCCATCTTAAGCCGGTGGTGCTGACGTTCGATCCGCATCCGACGCGGGTGGTCGCGCCCCATCGCGCACCGCGGCTGCTGACAACGATCGCAGAACGCATCGCGTTGATCCGTGAACAAGGCGTTGATGAAGTAGTGGTGCTGCCGTTCACCGCTGACGTGGCGATGCTTGCCCCGCAAGAGTTTGTGGAGCAAATCATCGCCGGTGAATTGCATGCGCGGATCGTGATGGTGGGGGACAATTTTCGCTTCGGCCACAAGCAGGCGGGAAACATCGACACCCTTTCCGAGCTCGGCGCCCGCTTCAGATTTCAGACGGACATTGTAAGTGCGGTTCACAGGCGGGGACGGCTGGTATCGTCCAGCGCTATCCGGCAGTTGATCGAAGAGGGAAATGTGGCGATGGCGTGCAGGCTGCTGGAAAGGCCGTATGCGCTTTCAGGAGAAGTGGTGTCGGGGCACGGGATCGGGTCCAAACAGACGGTGCCGACATTGAATCTGCGGACGCCCGCGGAGGTGATCCCGGCCAACGGCGTGTATATCACGCGGACCCGCGATCCCGAAACAGGCGACCGGTGGAACTCGATTACGAATGTCGGCAACAGGCCGACTTTTGGCGGCGACGGGTTGACGATCGAGACGTTCCTGCTTTCTACCTTCGATGGATTGACGCCTGGAAGCATCGCGGTGGAGTTTCTGCGCCGGGTGCGCGAGGAGCGAAAGTTCGAGAATGCGGAGGCGCTGAAGCAACAGATCTTTCGCGATGTGGGGCGCGCGCAGACGTTCTTCCGGCGGCTCGGTTTACACTAGTAAATATGTCTCTTTCTCCCGGAAAATTGAAGCATCTGAAGGCCCTGTCAAACGATAAGGGAATCATTTCGGCGGCCGCGATGGATCAGCGCGGCAGTCTACAGAAGTCGATTGCAACCGCCAAGGGCGTCGACGTAAGCGCGGTGACGCCGGCGATGATGTCGGAGTTCAAGACGGCGGTGACGCGCATATTGACGCCGCACGCTTCGGCGATTCTGCTCGATCCTGAATTCGGTCTGGATGCCGCGAAGGCGCGCTCGTCGAATGCGGGCCTGCTGCTTGCTTACGAGGAAACCGGCTACGACAATACGCAGGCCGGCCGCCTGCCGGACCTGCTGCCGCACGTTTCGGCGAAGCGCATTGTCGACTGGGGCGCGGACGCGGTGAAGATTCTGATTTATTACACGCCCTTCGACACTGCGGATATCAACGACGTGAAGCACGCATTCATTGAGCGAGTGGGTGCCGAGTGCGAGTACAACGACATTCCGTTCTTCCTGGAATTCGTGGGCTACGATCCGAAGGGCGGCGATGAGAAAGGATTGGAGTATGCGAAGATCAAGCCGCAGATCGTGATCGGGAGCATGGCGGAGTTTACTAAGCCTCAGTACCGTGTGGACGTGCTGAAGGTGGAAGTTCCGGTGAACGCGGAGTTCGTCGAGGGCAGCTCGGTTTACAAGGGCGTGAAGGCGTATACGCGCGCTGAGGCGCTGAACCATTACCGTCGCGCGGCGGAGGTGGCGACGAAGCCGTTCATCTATCTGAGCGCGGGCGTCGGCAACGCGCAGTTCGTCGAAAGTCTGCACATGGCGACCGAAGCGGGCACCGATTATTCGGGCGTGCTGTGCGGGCGCGCAACGTGGAAAGACGGCATGGGCATTTACGCCAAACAGGGCGTGAAGGCGCTGGAAGACTGGCTGTCTGATCAGGGTGTGAAGAACATTAATGCGGTGAACGCGGCACTGACTGGGGCGACGCCATGGTCGAAGAGGATCGCGGCTTAAGTCGCCGCGGGGGTTTCGGGAATCGGAATATCGTCCACGACCGGTGGCGCGATCGAGAGGTCGACGCCCTCCCAACGCGCGACCACCGCGGTTGCCAGGCAGTTTCCGAGCAGGTTCACTGAGGTTCGCGCCATATCCATCAGCGTGTCGACTCCCAGGATCAGCGCGACGCCTTCGATCGGAAGACCAAAGGTCGCCAACGTTCCAGCCAGGATTACAAGCGAGGCTCGCGGCACGCCGGCGACTCCTTTGCTTGTGAGCATCAACGTGAGCAGCATCGTGATCTGCGTGCCGAAGGCGAGCGGATGATTCGCGGCTTGCGCGACGAACATCGCGGCCAGCGACAGATAGAGTGTCGAGCCGTCGAGATTGAAGCTGTAGCCGGTGGGCAAGACGAACGCAACGATGTGGTTGGGGACGCCGAATTTTTCCATATTCTCGAGGGCGAGCGGCAGCGCGGCCTCGCTCGACGCGGTGGAGAATGCCAGCAACCACGGCTCCCGTACTGCGTTGATGAAGCGCTTCAGGGGGATCTTCGCGATGAAGATTACGGTGCCGAGCACGACCACGACGAAAAAGACGAGCGCTCCGTAAAGTGTCAGCACCAGCTTGCCGAGGTTGACCAGGACGCCGAGCCCTTTGTCACCTACAGTGGCCGCCATGGAGCCGAAGACTCCGATCGGCGCAAACAGCATGACGTAGTTGGTGTACTGGAACATCACCTCCGAAAGGCCTTTGCAGAAATCGACAACGGGGCGCGCCTTCAGCCCGATGGTCGCGCAGGCGGTTCCGAAAATAAAACAGAAAACGACGATCTGCAAGACTTCGCCGCGCGCCATCGCGTCGATAATGCTGGTGGGAAAAGTATGCTCGGCGAGCGCGGCGGGACTGGTGGCCGCAGTTGCGAGATTGGCCAGCGGCTTATCGGGAAGTTGCACGCCGACGCCGGGCTTGACCAGATTCACCGCGCCGAGTCCGACAAATAACGCGACGGTGGTGACCACTTCGAAGTAGAGGATCGCCTTGCCGCCGATGCGTCCCATGGTTTTCACGCTGCCGGTTCCGGCGATGCCGTAGACCAGCGTGGCGAAAATCAAGGGCGCGATGATCGACTTAATCAAGCGCAGAAAAATAGTTCCGAGCAGACCCATTTCCTTGGCGGGTCCCGGAAAAAACGCGCCGAACGCGACGCCGGCGACGAGAGCGATCAGAATCCAGGTGGTGAGTGACGGTCGTTTCATCTGCTTCCCCACTTCAATTTTTCCCGCAACACATCGAAGAACAGCTTGTCGGGCGGCCGAATGAGGCTGATCGAATGCTGCGAGCGGCGGCAGACCACGCGGTCTCCCATCTTGAGAAGTTCGCCCACTTGACCGTCGATGGTCAAGTAGGTGGTGTTGTCGTCGCCGCGATTGATGACTTCAATCACGCTCTCATCGGGGAGAATAACGGGACGGTTGGTTAACGTGTGCGGACAAATCGGCGTGATGCAGAACGCCGCGACGGAGGGATAGACGATGGGTCCTCCTGCGGAAAGCGAATAAGCGGTGGAGCCGGTGGGCGAAGCGACGATGAGCCCGTCGGCCTTATAAACGCACATCAGCTTGTCGTCGACGTTCACTTCGAGGTCGATCATGCGTGCGATTTCGGCCTTGGAAAGAACGGCGTCGTTCAGCGCGTCGTGAGACGAAACGCGGGTGTGGCCGCGCCACAATTCGCAGTGGAGCATGCGCCGGCGGCCGATGCGCAGGTCGCCATGCAACGCGTGTTCGAGCTGCGCGTAGACTTCATCGACTGTGATCGCGGTGAGAAATCCCAAGCCGCCGAAGTTCACCGCGAAGAGCGGGACGTCCCGGCCACCGATGGCACGCGCGGCGGAAAGCAGCGTTCCATCCCCGCCCAGCACGATGACGAGCTGCACGTCGCGAGGCACATCTTCGCGGGGCAGAGACTCCGCGCGGCCGGCGTAGCGCGCGCTCTCTTCATCGAGACGCACCTTAATATCGCGCTTCAAGAGCCACTGCACAATGCCGCTGACCAGCGGCGCGGCGTGCTCAATGCGAGGCTTCGAAATGATGCCGACAGTCTCAATCGTGGCCATAGAGCAGAAATT
Organism: Bryobacteraceae bacterium; assembly: GCA_049521275.1. Classification (GTDB taxonomy): domain Bacteria; phylum Acidobacteriota; class Terriglobia; order Bryobacterales; family Bryobacteraceae; genus Palsa-187. The sequence continues at coordinate 9,676 of JBEKOZ010000144.1, forward strand.
CGCGGTTGCCTTCCGCGCCAAGGATCGGACTGGGAATGATAGCAGAATCGAGGCCCAGGGCTTCGACGGCCTTGCGGACGCGCGCGCAGGCGAATTCGTGGAGCTCGGGACTCCGCACGATGCCTCCTTTGCCGATGTCGGCGCGGCCGACCTCGAATTGCGGCTTCACCAGCACGATCATGCGGCGGGGCGAAGTGAGCAGAGGCGCGATCGCGGGGATCAGCAGCGTGGTGGAGATGAAGCTCGCATCGCAGACCGCTAAATCGAATTTCACTGGATAATCCGCGGGGTCGAGATAGCGGGCGTTGACGCCTTCCCGCACCATGACGCGGGGATCGTTGCGCAGTCTCCAATCGAACTGGCCGTGGCCGACGTCGATCGCCCATACGCGCGCCGCGCCACGCTGGAGCAGGCAGTCCGTGAATCCGCCGGTGGACGCGCCCACGTCGAGACAGGTCCAGCCCTTCACGTCGAGTGAAAAATGATCGAGCGCTGCGGCCAGCTTGAATCCTCCGCGGCTCACGTAGGGCATGCGCTCCAGCACTTCGATGCGCGCGTCGTCGGCGATGGTGTGGCCCGGCTTGGAACTTTTTTGTCCGTTGACGATCACCTGGCCGGCGATGATCAACGCTTGCGCTTTTTCACGCGATTCCGCCAGCCCGCGCTCCACCACGAGTTGATCGAGGCGCTGCTTGCTCATGGCTGTTCTCTCAATAGACGCGGTCATGCGTTCCGGCGCACGATGAGGTTCGCCAGCTCGCGGAGCCGTTCGGCGCGTTCGTCAAAAATCTGCAGAGCGACATGCGCTTCCAGGCGCTCCTGCTCAGCCATTTCATGCGAGCGCTCCAGTCCATAAACGGCGGGGAAAGTGATCTTATGTTGCTGCGCGTCCTTGCCGGCGGTCTTTCCGAGAGCCTCGGACGATTGCTCGACGTCAAGCACATCGTCGACAATCTGGAACGCGAGCCCGATATGCTCGCCGAATCGCGTAAGGGCATCGAGCTGCTCGTCGCTCGCGCCGGCATAGATCGCGCCCATCCGGACGCTGGCGCGGAGAAGTGCCCCAGTCTTGGCACGATGGATGGAATCGAGCAATTGAGCCGTGGGAAACTTTCCTTCGCCTTCAATATCGTTGACCTGTCCGCCGATCATTCCGCCGGCGGTGCCGGAAGCGGTCGCCAGCTCGCGGACCAGCGAGATGCGCCGCTCCGCATCGACGTCGGGGAGCTTCGCCAGCACCTCGAACGCGAGCGTTAACAGTGCGTCGCCCGCCAGAATTGCCATGGCGTCGCCAAATACTTTGTGGCAAGTGGGCCGTCCGCGGCGCAGATCGTCGTTGTCGAGTGCGGGCAAATCGTCATGAATCAGCGAATATGTGTGGATCAATTCGAGCACGCATGCAGCCGACTCGATGCCGATAGGCGCATCGGAAACAGCATCCGCGGCGGCCATCGCCAGCAGAGGACGGATGCGCTTTCCGCCGGCAAACAGGCTGTAGCGCATCGCGCGGTGAATAGTCGCGGGGTTTACGGTTTCGGCGGGAACCCAGCGCTCCAGCGCGTCATCGACCGTCTTCTGCCGCGCGGAAATGTACTCGGCGAGCGTCATTTATCGAGACTAAACGGCTCCGCCGTCACTTCGCCGGCGCGCTTGATAAGCGTCTCGACGCGCGTCTCCGCATCCTCGAGCTGTTTGCGGCAGGTTTCGCTCAGCTTCATTCCTTTTTCAAACAGTTCCAGCGCGCGCTCCAGCGGGAGGTCGCCGCTCTCCATTTCCTTGACGATGGCTTCCAACTGCTGCAGGCCGGTTTCGAAACTTAAGGGCGCTTCTTCGGGCATGAGACTTTATTCTAGCCAACAGGAACGGGCACGTTCAGACTTTCGGCCAGCAGGCTCAACTGCTGCCAGATACCGCGCGCCACGGGAACGCCCTCGCGGCGCCGTTGCTCGTCGGAGCGCCACTCCGGATCGCCCGCGATCAGCACCTCCTCGAAACCCGCCGCTGGGCGCGAGCCCTTCACAATCTCGCGCATCTCCTGCATGCGCGCTTGAAATTCGTCCATGGGCAGAAAACGCGTAGCGTCGATGGCCAGGAAAAAATGGCTGACGCGCATGGGACGATTCTTCACGCGCAGGCCGCCGACGCCGGTCATCATCGCGCCGCCGGAGAGAACGGCGCACAATACCTCGACCATCAGTGCGAGACCGGTTCCTTTATATCCTCCAAGCGGCATCGGCAATCCTTCGAGAGCGGTGTTGGGATCCGTCGTCGGATGGCCCTCGGCATCCATCGCCCAGCCGGCCGGGATCTCGGTGTCGCCGCTGAGAATTGCCTTATGGATGCGATTGAGCGCGACGGTAGTGGTGGCCATGTCGAGAAGAAACGTATTGGGACCGGGGACGGCCATACAGATCGGATTGGTGCCGAGAATTTTATCGCGCCCTTGCCACGCAGCGACCAGCGGCGTCGCATTGCAGGTGACAATTCCGATCAGTCCCGCCGCGGCAAGTTTCTGCGCCCACCAGGCCGAGGCGCCGAAGTGACTGGAGTTTCGCGCGGTCACCATGCCAAGTCCGTGCGCTCGCGCCAGTCGAATGGCATGATCGCAGCAGGCGTTCGAGATCACCTGGCCGAGTCCGTTCATGCCGTCGTAGACCATGCAGGACCCGTCTTCGCTCGCGATCTTGCCCATCGTGGCGACATTGATGTTGCCGTCCTGAATCTGTTGCACGTACCAGATGAGCAACTGCACGCCGTGCGAATCGACGCCGCGCAAATTCGCGGAAACCAATGAATCCGCGACCAGCGCGGCCGCTTCGCGCGGAACCTGAGCCGCCTCCAGCACCGCGCGCGCGAAGTCGGCGAGCGGGCCATGCGCGATCACGAAATAGTCGTCCATGAATTTCTAAAGGTAGCATTCATTGAGCCGCCTGAATTACAATACAATTGTTGCCCGCCAGTCGGGCGCGTAGCTCAGTTGGTTAGAGCGCCTGCTTCACACGCAGGAGGTCACAGGTTCGAGTCCTGTCGCGCCCACCACTTTCCTTTGAACAACTTGCAATACCCGGTCTGCCCATTTCGCCTCAGCATAGCAGTGGGCTATGCCAAAAGCATCATAGCGCGTCAGCCGCGGTCTGGTAAAGTGCCATGCAACATCGAGCGGCTCCAACGCATCCTTTTATATAGGAGACCCATTTTTCGACCACTTGCCTTCCGTGGCCCGCAAAGATGGGGAGAATAGCAATGAAACGAGCTCCGAAGACCACTGATCCGGATCTTGAGCGCTACGCCAAAATTCTTTTTTATTGGGCAGCCGAATTAGGCCGCGAGGGCCGCGAGAATCCGTCGTACCGAGAGCTATTTTGGGCACCTGCCGGACTGCTTTCGGCGATGGCACGGACACGCACCGGCGAAGAGCACGAACTGCGGAAGGCGCTCTTCATGGAAATTCTGCGGGATCACAAAATCAAACTGAAAGATCTGAGTGCTGATTACCGAACCCTGCGTAAG
>JBEKOZ010000145.1:0-9112 GCA_049521275.1 Bryobacteraceae bacterium
CGGAAATACTGCTTGGGCGGATCTTCGCGAAAATCATCCTGCTCGATATAGAGCACGCGTGAAAAGGGAACCTGGCGCGTACCGGCGCTCTGGTCTTCCGGATTATTCACCGCTTCCATGAATTCGGTCTGCCCTCCCGGGTAATTGTCGATCACCACGCGCAGCGGCTTGAGCACGGCCATCACGCGAGGCGCGCGCCGGTTCAGATCGTCGCGCACGAAATATTCGAGCAGCGACAGCTCGGTGCTGCCGTTGGTTTTGGAAACGCCCACGCGCGCGCAGAAACTGCGGATGGATTCCGGCGTGTAGCCGCGGCGGCGCATTCCGGAAATGGTGGGCATGCGCGGATCATCCCAGCCGCGCACGTAGCCCTCTTTCACCAGCGCCAGCAGCTTCCGCTTGCTCAATAAAGTGTAGGTGAGGTTCAGCCGGTCGAACTCGATCTGCTGCGGATGATAAATCCCCAACTGCTCCACGTACCAGTCGTACAGTGGCCTGTGGTCCTCAAACTCCAGCGTGCAGATCGAGTGCGTGATTCCCTCGATCGAATCCGATTCCCCGTGCGCGAAATCGTACATCGGATAAATGCACCACTTGTCGCCCGTGCGATGATGCCCGGCATGCAGAATGCGGTACATCACCGGATCGCGCAGATTCAAATTGGCCGACGCCATGTCGATTTTCGCGCGCAGCGACCGCGCCGCGTCCGGAAACTCGCCCGCCTTCATGCGTGCGAATAAGTCCAGATTCTCCTCCACCGTCCGGTTGCGATAAGGGCTGTCGATCCCCGGCTCCGTCAGCGTCCCGCGCTGCCGGCGCACTTCATCGGGCGACAAATCGCAAACATAAGCCTTCCCAACCTTGATCAACTGCACCGCCCACGCATAAAGCTGATCGAAATAATCGGACGCGTAATACACTCCCGCCCATTCACCGCCCAGCCACCGGACGTCTTCCATGATCGAATCGACGTACTCGGTCTCTTCCTTCGTCGGATTGGTGTCGTCAAACCGCAGATTGCATTTACCGCCAAACTCCTTGGCGAATCCGAAATTGATGGTGATCGATTTGGCGTGTCCGACGTGCAGATACCCATTGGGCTCCGGAGGAAACCGCGTATGCACGCGCCCCCCAAATTTATTCGTCTCCAGATCCTGAAGAATGATCTCGCGTATAAAATTAGATGGAGCAGGCGTACTCATAATGGTTTGTGTTGCCAACTAAATCATTTCAAGGGCATCATCAATGCGCTTTAGCGACGTCTCCCGCCCCAGCACCACCAGCGTCTCAAACAACGGCGGCGAATTCTTCCTTCCGCAAACCGCCACCCGGATCGGCTGAAACATCTGCCCCGGCTTGATCTTCAACTCGAGCGCCGCCGCGCGCAGCACAACATCCAGCGCATCATGATTGAAGTCCGCCGCCGCCAAAACCTCCCGCGACTTCTCGAGCGCCATCCGAGCCATCGCCAGATCCCCCTTCTGTGGAATCAGCTCCGCCGGATCGTACGGCGCCAAGGTATCGACAAAAAAGAAATCCGCGACAGTAGCAACATCGCCCAGCGTCTTGATGCGCTCCTGAATCAGCGGCGCGACGCAACGCATCTTCTCCGCGCTTACGTGAAAACCTGCCTTCTCCGCAAACGGAATCAAGTCCCTGGCCAGCTCTCCGACCGGCAAAGTTTTCAAATGCTCCGCATTCAGCCACAGCGCCTTCGGATCGAACGGATCTTCCTCCGTGAAGTTCACCGTCGCATTCGACTTGTTCACGCCTTCGAGCGTAAACACCTCGATCAACTCCTCGCGCGTCATCTTCTCCCGATCGTTCTTCGGCGACCACCCCAGCAGGCACAGAAAATTCACGAAGCTCTGCGCTAAAAAGCCGGCATCGCGATAAGTGGTCACGCTCACCACCGGCCCATGCTTCCGCTTCGAAAGTTTCGACCCATCCGGCGCAATCAGCAGCGGCAGATGCGCGAACTTCGGCGGCTCGACGCCTAGCGCCTCAAAAATCAGCACGTGCTTGAAGGTATTCGTCAGGTGATCCTGGCCGCGAATAATGTGGCTGATCCGCAAATCCGCATCGTCCGCGCAGGACGCCTGATGGTACGTCGGCACCCCGTTCGACCGCAGCAGCGCGAAATCCTCGATATCAGCCGTCCCCTTCGCCTGCGGACCATAAACCAGGTCGGTGAACGTCACCTCCGCCCGAGTCTCGCGCGGCACGCGAAATCGCACCACGCCCTCGGCATCGCGATAAGCGCGCCCCTTCGCCAGGATTTCGTTGGCCGCTTTGACGTGCAGCTCCGGCCGCTCACTCTGCCGGTAAAACTCGTCCCAGCTCAAATCCAGCCACTTCAGCCCTTCGAAAATGGAATCGAGCGATTGCTGCGTATTGCGCTCAATATCGGTGTCGTCGATCCGCAGAATCATGGTGCCCCCGTTGTGGCGGGCGTATAACCAGTTGAAGATAAAGGTCCGGGCGCTGCCGATGTGGAGATACCCGGTCGGCGACGGCGCAAAACGCACTCTTAGCATGGAACTCTTAGAATAACAGCCTAACTAATTCGGACGCGCGGATCGCGCCCTGTTCCTCTATGAGCATGGCAGCCATTTTGAGCCTGGTACTCGCATTCAGCACTCTGGACGACGCCAAACGTTCGGCGTTCTTCGTCTGGTTTCACCTCGAACAGACCACTTCCGCCGGCAGTGTCCTGACTTTCCAGCCTGTCGCACCCCGGTTGCGCGACAACGTAAAAGTGACCGTCAATGCGGATGAGTCCGGGGTCATTGAGAGTACCAAGCTGGAGATGAAGAGCAGCTTCGTTGCCGGCCGGCAGGTGGAGTCGGCACGCAATCTCGCCAAAAGTTTCCTGCTCCAGGCGTTCGCCGCCGAAGATAACGTCCAAAGGGATAAAGTGATCCAGACCATCACCCGCTTCAAGTCCGGCCACTTCGAGTCCCACTTTCCCAGCGGCGCTCTGGTCAGCGTGGATGAAGACGAGGGCTGGCTGGTCATTTACGCCGGCAGGACGCAAGGGCCGAAGTTGGGAGTTTCTTTCACTTCTTACAAAATTAAGACGGATTGAGGGTAGTACTAAAACTCTTAGTAGTTCAGTTAAGGCTCCAAGAGAGCGAACGCGTGGTATATTCCGTGAAATGACCGAGATCGCTTCCATTGCTGCTGTGGCGATCCTCTTGCTTCTCGCAGCTTGGGTGGCCACGCGCTTCAGGCGATGGAGGCGGGATCGGCAGCAGTTGACTCGGGAGGTGTCCGAACTCGCCAGCCACGCCCTGGTGCTCTGCGAAAACAGCTCCCAGGCGATTGTAAAATTCGACGCCACGGGAATCATCCGAATGGTAAATCCCGCCGCCGAAGAACGCTTCGGCTATAGCCCGGACGAGTTGCTCGGGCGGAGCATCATGAGGCTCCTGCCCCAGGCGAACCTCGATGTGCGGTTACCCGAGACCCTCGAACTCTGCCATAAGGACGGCTCGCTCAAGCGCTTACCATTCAAGGCCGCCACGTCCGGCTCGGGGATTTATCTGTTCTTCGACAAAGCAACTCCCAAGCCGCCCTTGTCAACGGTCGTCGGACAAATCGCCGGCCGTTACGAAAATCTCCTGACCACCATCACTTGCTATACCGGACTCGCGCTGGTGGAAACCCCTGGAAATAGCCCCCTGCGCCGGGATCTGGAAGAGATCATGACTGCCAGTAGCCGCGCTGCCAGCCTCACCAAGCACCTGGTTGCGTTCAGCGGCAGTCAATTCGTTCCCGTGGAACCGCTGGACCTTAGCCGTTTAGTCAATGACCTGCGCGCCGAGCTTCCGCCACGCATCGACTTCAGCCTCCAACCGACGGTAGCCCTTGCCAACGCCGACTTCCTCCGGCAGGCGATCCTGTTGCTCTGCGCCAGCGCGCGCGGGCGAATGCGAGAAACAGATCGTTTGCAGGTGAAAACCCGCAAGTGCGATCTGACCGCCCCGCGCCTGGTGCGGAGCGGCGAGTTGCAGCCCGGAACTTATGGATCCTTAACGATTTACGATTCCGGAAGACCTCTCGACGCGGAGGTCAGGGAGCATCTGCTTGAACCCCTTTATCTGATCGAAAATATGGATCTTTCTCCAATCTATGGCATGGTGCAACGCCTCGGCGGCGGCATCGACTTCACCACGGGAAGCTCCGGAACCATCTTCGAAATCCTGCTGCCGTTTGCCCGGAAGGCGAGCGCTCAGGTATTAGATCTGGTCGAAACATGAAATCGCACAAGATTGCGGCGATCCCAGGCGACGGAATCGGCAAGGAAGTGATTCCGGCCGGGCTCGCCGTGCTGCGCGCCCTCGCGGAACGTTGCGGGGATTTCGAACTCCAGGTGGACGAGTTTCCCTGGGGCAGCGATTACTATCGAAAAACCGGCCTCATGATGCCCGCAGACGGGCTCGCGGTTTTGCGCAGCTACGACGCCATCTATTTTGGCGCGGTGGGCGATCCCGACCTCCCCGACGATCTGACGCTATGGGGCTTGCGGCTGCGGATCTGCCAGGGTTTCGATCAGTATGCCAACGTGCGGCCCACGCGGATTCTGCCGGGGATCGTTTCGCCTCTGCGCGGCGTCGAACCAGGCGACCTGGATTGGGTGATTGTTCGCGAGAACAGTGAAGGCGAGTATGCCGGACACGGCGGGCGCGCGCATCGCGGGTTTCCCGAAGACGTGGCGACCGAAACGGCGATTTTCACGCGCGCGGGCGTTACGCGGATCATGCGCTTCGCCTACGAATTAGCGCTGACGCGTCAGCGCAAGTTAACGGTGGTGACCAAATCGAACGCGCAGCGGCACGGCATGGTTCTGTGGGACGAGATCGCCGCTGAAGTGGGGCGCGAGTTTCCTATGGTCGAAACCGACAAAATGCTGGTGGACGCCGCGACCACGCGAATGGTGTCCAAGCCGCGCAGCCTGGACGTGATGGTCGCGACCAATCTCCACGCGGATATCCTAAGTGACCTGGCGGCCGCGCTGGCGGGCAGCATGGGCATCGCGCCCACGGCAAACCTGAACCCGTCGCGCCGGTTTCCGTCGATGTTCGAGCCGATCCACGGGTCGGCATTCGACATCATGGGAAAAGGCATCGCCAATCCGATCGGCAGTTTCTGGACCGCCGTGCTGATGCTGGAGCATCTTGGCGAAGTCGCAGCCTCCCGGCGATTGATGACCGCGATCGAGCGCGTAACCGCGGCGGGCCAACTCACGCCTGACCTGGGTGGCACCGCAACCACAGCGCAAGTCACAGAAGCCGTCTGCCGGGCGCTTTAACCAGGGGCCGATTTGTCTCAGCCCTGCCTCAACCCACCCTCTGCCCTTCCTTCCTCAGCCCTCCGTCTTCCGTGGCGCGCGCCCACCAGGCGTGCCGCGGTGCCACTAGTGGCTCCGCCTCTTCGCGCGAGCGTCACTATCGCTGGTACCGATATACGCTCCCGGACTTCATCACGAAAACGACGCGCCGCACGGCGGTAATGTCTTCGAGAGGATCGCCGTCGGTGGCCACCAGATCCGCCTGAAACCCCGGCGCAACGGTGCCGATCTCGCGCCCTAATCCCAGCGATTCGGCCGAAACAGAGGTCGCGCTGATCACCTCGTCCATCGGCCTGTCGTGGGCGTCGCGCACGCGATAAATAAACTCCTCCGCGTTGCGGCCGTGGGAGCCGGCGACGGCATCGGTGCCGAAGACGACCTTGACGTTATGCGCGCGCGCCCGCCGCAGCACGTCCTCAGTGGGCGGAATGCCTTTCTCCAGCGTGGCCAGCGCCGCCGGGGTGAAGGTGAAGCTCTGGCGGTTGTCGAGATAGTTGTGCAGGACGAGAAGATTCGGATCGAAGAAGGTGCCGTGCCGCGCCATGAGGTCCAGCGTTTCATCCTTAATAAACGTGCCGTGCTCGATGGAGGTGCAGCCGGCCAGCACGGCGGCGCGCGCTCCCGCGTCGCCGATGGCGTGAACTACGGACCGGAGCCCCACGGCTTTTGCTTCCCCGCACACGGCCTGAATCTGTTCGTCGGTCATGCTCTGGTCGCCGCCCGCGCCCAATCCGGTGGTGGCGAAAAGTTTGATGACGTCCGCTCCTTCCTGTTTGGTTTTGCGGACCAGTTCGCGCAAGGCTTCAGGGTCGGGACGCGTCTTATCCTGGTTGGCGCCTTGAATCTGGCGCAGGGAAGTGAGAATCCGCGGCCCCGGCAGGATCCCGCGATTCACAGAGTCGCGAACGGCGCCATCAATGGCCGCGCCCACGCTTTGGACGGTAGTGAATCCTCCGAAGAGCGTGATCCAAGCGTCCCCCGCGGTCGCGAGCGCCATGTCTTCGGGCTTCCCGCCGTTATTGACCGACTTGCTCGAGGCGTCGAGATGCCAGTTCAGATGAATATGAGTGTCGATCCAGCCGGGCATGACGGTAAGGCCCCGCAGATCGTAATCGGCTTTGGCTTTTCCCGGCGCGATGGCGCGAATCTGGGAGCCCTCGATAACGATTTGCTGATTCTTCAGCACGCCCCCTTTGCCGTCGAGGATAGTGCTGGTCTGGATAACAATCCGATGCGGCGGCGTCTGCGCGAAACAGACCGCGGGTAACAGCGTGATGAGGAGAAGTTTCATAATCGCTGTCGATATCTTCTCAGAAAGTCCGCATGCTGACGCATGGCGGTTCCGTGTTGCCCCCGGCTCGCCGTCGCCATGCGGACAAGACTCGTGGAGATCGCTCCCTATGGTCGCGGCTCGGAATCGGCGTTACGTAAGATCAGTCGCTCACCCGGTAAGCATGCGGACAAACGTCGCAGTCCACGAGTCCCCGCGCCAAGCCTGCGGTGTTAAACTTAGGCGATCCCATGTTGTTCACTTCCTGCGTCGTGTTTCTCTTGCCGATGGCGGCCGCGGCGCGGCTTTGGTCGCTCCAACCGGTCACTGAGCCGGAAATTCCCAAGGGCGTGACCACCTCCTCCAATCCGATCGACGCCTTCATTGCCGCGGATTACAAAGCCAAAGGCTTGACGCCGGTTGCGAAAACCGACAAGGTGACGCTGCTCCGCCGGGTCTATTTCGATCTGATCGGGATCCCGCCCACCGTCGCCGAGCAGGAAGCCTTTCTCGCCGACTCCTCTCCTGACGCCTACGAAAAAGTAGTGGACCGCCTTTTAGAAGACGAGCAGCACGGCGTGCGCTGGTCGCGCCACTGGCTGGATGTGCTGCGCTACGCGGACCTCGATGGTCTCGATGGCTCGGTGATGCCCGCCTCCAACGGCATCTACCTGTGGCGGGACTGGGTGATCGCGGCCTTGAACCACAACATGCCTTACGACCAGTTCGTGCGGGCGCAGATTCTGGGCAACCGCTATAACCCGAAGACGGTCACCGACGATTTCGGCCACCGCTCGCGCGTCGAAGGCAGCGTCGAGGATACCTTCGCGCTCGGCTTTCTGGCCCGCTCCGCGGTCACGCGCGAGGACAAGGATCGCGACGTTGCCATCGCCGCGGTAGAAACTATTTCGACCGCGTTTATGGGAATGACGGTCGGCTGCGCGAAGTGCCACGATCACAAGTTCGACCCGATTTCGCAAAAAGATTTCTACGCGATGAAGGCGATTTTCGATCCGCTGGTGCTGAAGAACGTCATGCTGGCCACGCCCGCCGAAATTTTCGTCAACGGAGAAAAGCTGGCCGATTACAAGAAAAAGAGCGCGCCTCTTCAGGAAGCAACCGACAAGCTGGTGGGGCCCTACCGCACCAAGCTGTTCGACGAACGCGTGGCCCTGCTCACGCCGGACGTGCAGGCGATTGTCCGCAAACCGCAGAAGCAGCGCACCGCCGCGGAGCAGAAAATTTTCGACGATTACTATCCCGTGCTGCGCGTCGATCCTTCGAAGTTCAAGCAGATCATGCCGCAGCAGGAGGTCGAGCAGTACACAGCGCTGGTGAAACAACTGGAGGCGCTCGAGAAGCCTCCCGCGCTGCCTTCGTACTGGACGGTGGAAGAAGACCCGGCCCTTTTGAAGCAGCAGAGCTACGTTCTGAATACCGGCGATCCCAAGCGCCCGGAGATGAATCAGCCGGTCGAGCCCGGGTTCCCCTTTCAGCCCAAAGACGTGGATTTTTCGGACGGCCGCCGAGAGGGATTTGTCGAGTGGCTTACCGCGCCCCAGAATCCTCTGTTCGCGCGCGTGGCCGTGAACCGGATCTGGGGATGGCATTTCGGCGAAGGCTTGCAGCGCGTCTCGAGCGATTTCGGGTTGCTGGGCGGCAAACCGTCGAATCCGCAATTGCTGGATTATCTGGCCGCGGAGTTCGTCGCGCATGACTATGACATGAAGTGGCTGCACCGGCTGATTGTCACGTCCGACACTTATCAACTGTCTTCGAAACCGGAGCCTGCGCTGTTGACGAAAAACCTGAATATCGATGCGCGGGACACCTATCTGTGGCATTTCCGTTTGCAGCGCCTCGAAGCGGAGCCCATCTGGGACGCCATCCATTACGCGTCCGGCGATCTGGATCTGACCGTGGGAGGCAAATCATTTCAACTCACCGTGCCCGATAAGAAGCAGAAAATTTTCCTGCCCAAAGAGGACGTGAGTGATTCCCGGCAGAACCGGCGCGGCGTCTATCTGACGCGCGGGTACATCCCGAGCACGGACGTGATGAACAATTTTCTGACCGCATTCGACGTCGACGACGGGCGGACGCCATGCCCCATCCGCACGGAAACCGTGACCGCTCCGCAGGCGCTGTTCACCATGAACAACGAGCTGGTGGAGCAGGAATCGGAGAAGCTGGCGGCGGTGGTTCTGAAGGAAGCGTCGGGGGATTTGCACGAGGCCGTGGCCGCGGCCTATGAGCGAACCTTGGGCCGAAGACCTTCCGGGCGGGAGCTGGATTATGCGCTCACGTATATCGAGAATGATCCCGCGCGCATGAAGGAACTGGCGTGGCTGCTGTTCAATCTCGACGAATTTATTTACATTAGATAACGACGTCAGGCAAATAATGGACGACCTTCGCAAACTGTATCCCTGTGGCAAGATCGCGCGGCGCCGGTTTCTGTTCCAGACCGCGGCGGGATTCATGGGGTC